>JAMOQV010000001.1 GCA_027068615.1 Helicobacteraceae bacterium
AGAAAATGTAGTAAGTTCTGCAGGGGCAAGTTTTGCTATGAGTAAAAAAGAGTTAATCCACCTTATAGAAGATATAGGTGAAAAACCAGCTATACGAAATACAGCTTATGAAATTTTAGAAAGATTTTAAGTGAAGTTTTTTATAGTGATACTAATTTTAGGACAGTTTTTAATGGCAACAAAAGTAGAATATATAGAAGTAAATGATATAAAAATACCAGTAATTTTTGAAGAAGACAAAAGATTACCACTTGTAACTATGCAGTTTGTTTTTCAAAACAGTGGTAGTATAACAGATGGTAAAAAAGCTGGTCTTGCAAAGTTTAGCTCAAAAGTTATGAATGATGGTACAAAAAAGTTAGGTTCATCTGCATTTGCAGAAGCACTAGAAGCAAAGGCTATACATATATCTAGCTCTATTGGTAAAGAGACTTTTGTTATGGAGGTTGGTTGTTTAAAAGATGAGTTTGATGAAGCATTAGGTTTTTTTGATTCACTTTTACAAGATCCAAACTTTAGTGAAAATACCATACAAAAGATAAAAGCAACAACTATAGGTTCTTTAAGTGCAAAAGAGAATGATTTTGATTATATAGCATCAAATGAGCTGAAATCTATCCTTTTTAAAGATACACCTTTGGCAAACCCAACATCAGGAACGATAGAGAGTGTAAAAAATATAACTCTTGATGATGTAAAATCTTTTATAAAAAAACATATTGTAAGTTCAAGACTTATAGTTTTAGTTGGTGGGGATGTTAATCTTGATGATTTGAAAATGAAGTTATCTAAAATAATCTCAAAAATAGAAGTTGGAGAGTTTAAAAAAGTAAAACACTATAAAGTTGTAGATAAAGCATCTGAAGTTGTATTACTAAAAGATACTCAACAAGCTTATATATACTTTGGTTCACCTTACTTTATGAATGCAGATGCAAAAGACTACTATAAAGCTAGAGTTGCTACTTTTATACTTGGAACTGGTGGATTTGGTTCAAGACTTATGGAAGAGATAAGAGTTAAAAGAGGTTTGGCATACTCAGCTTATGCAAGGGTAAATGTAACAAAATCATCTTCATATATGAGTGGTTATCTACAAACAAAACTAAATTCACTAGATGAAGCAAAAAGCACCGTAAAAGAGGTTTTTTCAAACTTTGTAAAAGATGGTGTAACAAAAGAGGAACTAGAACAAACTAAAAAGTTTTTACTAGGTAGTGAACCATTAAGAGTTGAGACTATGAGTCAAAGACTCTCAAGAACTTTTCAAGAGTATTATCGTGGGTTTGAATTGGGTCATTATAAAGATGAGTTAAAGCTTATAAAAGAGCTAAAACTAAAAGATTTAAACAAGTTTATAAAAGAGCATAACGAGATTTTAGATATGAGTTTTGCTATAGTTACAGCTAAGTAAGTATGTGGGGATAAACCCACATATCTTAGTATATAGTTATAGTTTTTTTGATATTTAAGTATTTTATAGGACTTTTTGTCTGTTTACAATACTTTTGCCCATCTATATATGCACAGTTGTTATAACCTATAGTTTTATAAACTGTTTTATACTCATAAGTGGGTCTGCATTTTGTTACAGTTTCATAAGTTTTGCAACTATTATCTCTAGCATCTCTTGTATTGTTAGCAACTACTGCTCCTAGGACACCACCACCTATCTTAGCAGCTGTTCTTCCATTGCCATGTCCAATTTGATTACCAAGTATAACACCTAAACCTGCACCTATAAGTGTATCTATACCTATAGAGTTTGTATCTTGATTACCACAACTAACAGGTACTTCTACAGTTGTATCGTAGCACTGTTGACCTGTTTTGATTTTTGATGTAAACGGCCTTGTAATCTCTGTTTGTTCTGTTACTTTTACTTTTTGTGCAAAAATTGTTGTACTTAGTAATCCTAGTACAAAAATTGATATTCCTAATTTATTCATAATAAACCTCCTTGTACCTAAATTCTACTATATCATTATCTTAAATAATCTAAATTATAAATTTTATATATATGATTCAGATTTTATTAAGAAGATATTATTCTATATTTAGAATAATATCTTTTGCCTTAAAGTTTGGAGCATCTATTAGCATTCTTTTTCCACTATGTGCTAAAAGTTTTATAGTCTGTATAGTTGGATATGTTGATATCATAACACCCCTTTTATCTGTCCATTCAGAGCGTACTTTTAACATAAGTATATTATCTGATTTATTATTTAAAATAAACTGTGCTTGTCTTTTACTTTTACCAAAACTCATTCTAGCATCTGATATAACCAGACTTTTTTTAATCTTATCATTATATATGGCAACTGTAATTCCGCTAGGATAAGTAGTTTCATTAACTTTTGTTATCCTATTTGGTGTTGGCGTTGCACATCCACTCAAAATAGATAAAGCAACTAAAACTGTAGATAATTTAAACATTTTATTTTTCATTTTTATTCCTTATTTTTTCTTTCAAATATTACTGAAACTGTACAACAACTATATCATCACTTTTTTCATCTACACGGATTTGAAAGTTTAGAGCATCTGCCATATCGTATAGTTTATCTGAGAACTCTTCAAGATCTATCTCTTCATGTGTTCCAAAGTTATAAACTTGTTCAAAGTCTGAAGATTCTGCTATATTTTTCTTAGCTCTAGCACCCATCTCTTTTATAGTATCTTTCATCAATCTTCGTTTTTGTCTATCTGAACGATCATTTGTCATACCTCTTAAGATAACAGTATAGTAATACTCATACTTTTGTATCTTTTTTCTTTTCTTTTTTCTCTCTTTTTTAGAAGTGTTTTCCAGCATATTATGAGTCATTTCAGCATTGGCAAGAGCAGCAGCTTTTTCATAAAGTTTCACTCTTAATCTATCTTTATTTGTATCAAAACTAGTTACTGTTTTTTCTCTGATTGCATTGCTTTCTTTTGCTGTTTTTGTATTTATCATACTTAATCTATATGTCAAAGAACCAGTATAACTACCATATCTGTCTTTTTTAGGATCTAAATTAAACTTCACTTGAGTTAGTTTAAACATATACTCTACATCAGAGTTTTCTTTACACTCTTGTATCTTTTTCTTTGTTGCTCTATAAGCTGCACTTCCAACAGAGTATTTTCTCAGTCTATTTTTTATACTCTCACATCTATTGCCTTTTGAGCCAACTTGTGTGCCTTTTTTCTCTACACGAAGATCTGTTCCAGAGTCTAAAGAATCAGCATGTATAGCTTTTACAAATCCTCTACTTAAGCTATTATCCACATCATCTATAAGAACAATAATCACATTTTCAAGAGCATTTTTACCCATAGTTGTAGATGAGTTATTTTTTTTAGCCACTTTTGAACGAAGTTTATCTAAATCCATAGTCGCTAAAACCATACATTCATAACCATCTTCTCCAAGATTGTTACATTTAACACGCTGTGAACGGAAGTGTGTTTTTCTAAATTCTAAAAAATCCTTTTCCATATCTGACTTAAAAGACTCAGCTGTTTTTGAGTCATAACTACTATTTCCAACTATGTTTCCCAAAGCATCTTCAAACATATACCAAAAAGCATTTTCAACAGCTTCTTGTTTTGTTGGAGCAGTCTCAACTTTTTTCATCCTAACTAATTCTTTAGCATCTAAAAGTACACTAATAAGCACTAGAACCAATAATATTTTTTTTATCATTTTTATTCCTTACAAAAATCTTGATATTTAAAACTTAAGTTATCTTTTCTAAGTTTTACAATATCATTTATCATAACAACAAGTTTTGGTGTAACATCTTCTATAGATTTTCTTATAGTTTTTGCTATCTTATTTTTTCTTACATCAGACCATTGTTGATTTTTATTGTAGTAGTCACTTGCTTGACCAACACACATTTTTTTCTTAGTTTTTATAGATATAGGGATACTTAAAGCATCTATTTTATGCTTTTTATCCAATACTATAACTATCCTAAGAACAAAACTTGATTTTATAAAATGTGCACTATTTACATCTGCCTCTTCTGCTATAGCATCATAAAGTTCACTTACAAAAGCTTCTATTATATACCCATTTAAAGATATCTCTCTTGCCGATGTTGATTTATCAGATGCACAAGCTGGTTTTATAGTTTTTATATAAACATCACCATTACTGTTTTTTGCCCCATCCATAGATATCTCATTTATCCTTAAAAGATAACTTTCCCAGTTATTTACAATTACATCGTTTAATATCTTTGGATAAAGTAAAACAACATCATCTAAATTTTTATCTTTTCTGATATTTTTTATCAAACTTTCTTGCAACATCATCATCATCTGTTTTTTTGCCATAGATTCAGAACCATAAACTTTTTTAGCTAATGATTTTGATTTTTTACCAAGATTTATTTTACCTATTGTAAAATATATGTCATCACTTGTAAAACTAGCTACCTTTTTAGGTTTATTATCATTTGATATGATATCTATAAGCTTACCAATCGATTTTATATATATATCTTTATAAGCTTTTTGTATCTTTTTATCTCTATTTTTATCATTTCTATCAACTTCTAGTACACCATCTACAGTTATACCATTTGTGTAACGAACTTCAAAATCATTATTTTGAGTTTGTCTGTTTGCTTCTTCACCTATTTGGGCAAATATTAAGTTCATAGTAATTATGATCAAATCTGTTCCAGCACTCATTTTATCTACATTTTGGTAAGTATCTACATGTAAAAAAGCTATTTTTTTATCGCCTATATCTACATCTGCATCATTGGCAATAGATTTTAAATTGGTACTAAACTCTTTCATTAGCACTAAGTTAAAATTATTATTTTTTATTTTATCTTTATATTTGTTTCTAAATAATTCCTCTGTAAACTTTGTCAAATTCCAATGAGAATCTTTAACTCCCAAAGGGGAGTTTGGAATGATTAGATTTTCTATAGTATCTTGATTTGATTCGTTATATGTTCCTATAAAAACAGTAGGCATCTCTCTTGCATAGATATCAAGAACAAGAACTAATAACAAAAATAAAATTGTTTTTATTTTATATCTAAACATCTATACCCTTTAGTCGTCAAAACCATTTTCTTCAGCTGCAGCTTTTGCAATCTCTTCTTCTTTTTTGATAGCTTCTTGTGCTGCTTTTTTTGCTATATCTTCATCTACACGACCATCATAAAAAGGACTTGTTGTTAAAGAAGTTAATGTTGGAAGAACTTTTATCGTTGTTGTAAGTTGACTAGCTACATCTTTTAAGGCACTTAGATTTTTTATACCCCAAACGATATTGTCTTTTGCAAATTCTAGTATCTCTTTATCCCATCCAACAATGATATATCCATTTATCGGTGTTGCTAAAGCTAGTTTACCCATAGCTGAACTATACTTTTTCTTATCAACAACTTTTGCATTTTTTATAAGTTCAAAAGTTTTTGAATTGTCCTCTGAAACACCTTCATTAAACTCAGCTTCATCAAGTGTTTTTTTCTTATGGTTTATCTCTTCTTGAAGTTTTTGAATCTCTTTTGTTTGTTCAACTGAACTAAGGATATCAGCATTAGCATTATTTATGTCAGCAGCAAAACTTTTTGTTAAAGTTCTTACATAAGCAAGTCTTTGATCTGCTTCACATGTATTTGTTATCTTTTTAGGGATTTTTACATGTTTGTTAGTTGAAACATCTTTTAATGCTGAATCTATAATGTGAGTAACTACCTTCTCAGTTATTCTTTGTGTAAAACTTAAAGACTCTGAAGAGTTTCTAGGTACACAGTTTGATGGAAGATTATTTGGAGTAGTATTAGTATTTACTACTGTCTCTTTTTTTTGAAAAGCATTTGTTGAATGATTTGTTTGAGAAGTTAACTGCTGTAATTGAGCACTATTACACCCAACAAATCCAATTCCAACTATACTTGCTAATACTATTTTTTTTACCATTTTTTTCCTTTTAAATTTACATTTTTTAATTTTATACTAAAGTATAAAACACCTTTAACACTCATCTTTTTCTTCTAACTCTTAGTACATACCCCTCTTTTATTTTAGATATATCTCCTTGTATAACAACAGCTTCAACACCATCTTCATATATACCATCTATCCTAACAGTAGCTATTTTTCTTCCATAGCTCAATCTTGTTTTACCAGTTCTTTTTATAACTTTTACAACAGGCTCTTTGTACACTGGAAACTCATCACCCTCTTGAACATCTTTATAATCTCCAAGATCAAGATATATCGTATCTCCACTTACCTCAATAACTGTTATAAATTTTTTAGTATTTTTATGTAAAAAATCATACAGTACTTCAGAAACAAGCTTATTTATAAGTTTATTTATAATTCTTGTTGATGGTTTTTTTCTTTTTAATTTATACTCACTAGAACCTGATTTTGAGTATTTTTGAGATTTTGTAGATTCAAAAACAACCTCACCTTTTCTGTCTATAACAGCAACATTAAGTTCTATAAAAACATAATCATAGTTTTCATAAGCATCTATATCTGGAATCTTTTTTGATGTTGTATAAAATTTGAACTTTGTAACTTTAGGAAGAAGTTGATAATCAACATTTGAAAACTTCATACTATCTTCATCCATAGAATCAGACAGATCACTACTACTAAACTCATTTTCATCCATCATAGCTTGAGCTTGAGCTTTATCTCTAGTCAATACTTTGTATTTACCAGATTTACTTACAAGGTTTTTTATCTTTAAAGTTATATTTGCATTTTTGATAAGCTTAGCTTTGTATTTACCTACACTAGGATCAATAGTTACATTTTTAATTGCTATAGATTTTTTTGAATTTGAAGATGTTTTAGAATTATTATTGTTCCTACTAATACTTCTTTTTTTAAAGTTTGACACTTTTCTGCATATACTATTTGGAACAATATGCCCATCTATAACTTCAGCATAAGAAACTTTTGCCAAAGAACGAACAACTTTAACTGTACCTATTTTAACCTCATCATAACCAAGAAACTCTTTTGTATAAGAATCGTAAAGCTTTTCACCTAATTTATACACATCATAAACAGTTCCAACCAAAGAGGTTTGAGAAAGTATTGCATTTCCATTTGCAGATACCTTTGTAATCCTTATAGGGTAGATATTTTCTATAATCTCATTAGTCAAAGTTTTGCTAATCTTATGTAAAACATTGTAAAAAATCTGCTGTTTATTTTTACCTTTTGGAAAAAACTCAAAATTAATTGTATTTGAATACTTAATCTGTCTTGTAGCCATAGTAAGGATTTGATAATTCACAGTTGCATAAGCTTTTGTTTTGGTTATCTCTTGACCTATAGACTTTATATAACTTTTTACCTGAAGTATTTTAAAATCTTTTATTGTAGATACTATAAGATAATCTGTTCCCAAAGCTTGACCTAACTTTAAAATCTCATCTTTGTCTGCATCTGGAGATAATATAAACTCTTTTTCATTACTGTAAGCATTTTTATTACCTCTATCAAGTACTGAAAATTTTCTTGTTTGAGTTATAGCATTTGTTAACTCTTGAGATAGATTGTAACTTACATTTTTAGCAGGTTTTTGAGTTTTAAAAACCTTAAAAGTAGTATTATCACTATAAGATGGAACAATTATAATTTTTCTTCTATTGTGAGCACTATGTCCAGGTGCTCTATACTGAATAGTTTTTACCTGAATAACTGCTTCATAACCATCCATATCTTTTTGCATACTCACAATTTCATAATTATCTATAAATCCAGAAGTAGCTATACGAATATCTTTTTTCATATTTGTATCTAATGCTACAGAGTTTACACTATGCTCACCATCTGATCTATATTTCTTTGAGTTAGAATGAAAAAGTTTCTTAACAGATTGAACATAAGCACCATTTTTTTGTCTTACTGCCTCAATAAGTGCATTTTGTAAAGCTTCTTGCTTGTCTATACCATAACCTTGGTATTGATTTATCTTTTCTATTCTTGTACCCTCTTGAGCATATAATGCACAAGAAAATACAAAAAATGATATAAATATATTTAAAATGATTTTCATATCAATTCCTAAAAGTCATTTATATCATTTACAGGTTCTGAAGCTTGTATATGAGACTGATAGTTGTTTGCTTTTTGAATCTGTTTTTTTATAACTGGTGCTTTTTGAATGTTGTTAAAGTTATTTATAGCCTCTAATGTTGAGTACTTCCATACACGAACCACACCTACATATTTATGATGATCTTTTGTAGTATATCTCCATTTTTTTACTGTTGATATACCTTGAAGTTTTGCACTCGCTTTACTTTTTACAACTTTATCTGTGATTTTTATAATGTTTTTTATAGTTTTTTCAATAGTTTCAGAGTTTGGTCTCATCTCTCTTTCAACATATCTTCTTGTCTCTTCTCCAACTTTTCTTTGTTCATTAACATTCATTCTACCATTTATAAGCTCTGCTAATTGTGCATCTGCATTTGATATAGCAGCACTACGAGCGTCTGATTTTAATTCATCATTTATATAATCATCTCCACTATTTGGAATATAAGAAGCCATACCGTAAGATAAAATTATAGGAGAACCATCAAGATCGTAAGCTAAACGAGTACCAAATGTTCCTAAAAACTTTTCTGGAGAGTTTGGGATAATTGTCTTGATATCTCTACCTTTTCCTGTTATGATTGATTTTCTTTGAAGAGAGATATCTTTTGCTATTTGTATAGTTTTTGGAGATGCAACAGCTATAACACCTATAGTAGAAGTCCCTTTAGAATCATTTGCCAAAGATGTTTGTATAGTTACAAGTCCAGCTATACTCCCTTGTGCTTTTCTGATAGTGTTTTTAACAAACTTATCTCTAAAAAGATCTTTTTTCATAGTTGGTGTCATATTTTGTAAAGACTCTCTATCTACTCCCATTTCTACTAATTGGTTATCTATCTTAGCACCTATAAGATCTAGTTGTTTATCTAAAACTAACATAACTTTATCAAGAAATCCAGGATTTTGTGGTGATGGTAATTTTATCTCTTTAGCATCTGTTGAATTATTTGAATAAAAACTTCTTATTTTATCAACAGTTGTTTTTCCAAAACGAAGCATTACATACTTCTCTTGTAGTTTCATCATCGCTTTATCGTAAGCATTTATAAGAGCATCACCAAACTGTGGATCTGTTGGTTTTAATATTACAGATTGTTGAGCATATACAAAAAACTTTCCATTGTGTTCTCCAAATTCACTAAGCCCAAAATGTTCAAGTGCTTTATCAGCCCAATCATCAATAGTATCTGAAGCACTAACCTCAATGGCATTTGCATCACTTAGTTTGTTTAATTCTTGAACATCTTTTTGAGATATTTTTACATCAGTTGAAGTTTCATTTGCAAAGATAGGCATTGAAAGCAAAGTCGCAGTACACAAAGATAAAAACAGTTTTTTTGTCATATTCTTTTCCAATATTTAATTTTTTTGATTAAAAATTCTACTTGAATTAATGTTAAAATTTGATTTAATTTTGTATAATCTTGTATGAATATAAAAATATTTAGTTTATTTGCTGTCTTTGGTGTTTTATTTACAGCTTGTGCAACTCCAACAAAACATAGTATAAATAAAATTAATCTTTTACATAAACAAAAAACAGAAAAAAAACCATATTGGACAGATCCTAAAGCTAACTTAGGAAGTCAAGTTGTAGTTGGTTATGCTAAAGCTGTATTTCAAGGTATGTATATGCAACAACAAAATGCAATCAACGATGCAAAAATAAAACTTTCACATAAGATAAACTCTACCATATCAGCAAAAACAACAAATAAAACAGTTCTCTTTGGAAAAGAGATAAATACAAAGTTTGTAAAAGATATAAAAGCATTTAACAAACTAATTATAAACGACCTAAAACAATACGATGCATATATAGATAAAGATGGTAACTTATATCTACTTATGGGTATTACAGATAGTTATAAACAAGATTTAGTTACGAAAAAAAAGTTACACCCTTATGATAGTAAAAAACTTACAGATTCAAAATGTTATGATAAAGAGACATTGTTAAGTATTGCTACAAAAGCACCTGTTTATAAAGATAAACCGATTTGGTTTTATCAACCATTAAACAGCAGATATTATACAAGTATAGGGATTGCTCAACAAAACACTAAAACATTTCAAAAACAAAAAGAGATGGCAATTTTACTAGCAAAATCAAATATGATGAAAAAGATAAAATCGATAAGTTCATCTAAGTTAAAACTACTAGAAGTTACAAAAAATGAAGAGTCAGCTACTCTATACGATGTATCAGCCTTGCATAAAAGTACAGCAAAAATCAACTCTATAAAAGTACAAGATATTTGGATGGATCCAAAAACTTGTGAACTTTATGTTCTTATCTATTCAGAAAGATAAACCTTTGAATGAAAAGGTTTTTTACCCTCATTGTTTAAAATTATCTCTAAACTTCTAGGTGTTAATCTTTTTAAAAATATACTTTTATTTGCTTTACATCTATCTTTTCCATATATAAGAACCTCTTTAAGAAGAAGAGTTTTTTTCGTTTTTTCTACAACTAACAACTCCCCTCCACAATCCAATGAGGCATAGTCTATAGTAGCTTCAGAAAAACTTGTTATAGTTATAGTTATATCTGAAGCATTTTTATTTGTACCTAAAAGGGTATCATTCCAATCTCTTAAAAAACCTTTCCATTCACCATAAAAATTTTCACTTTCGTAGTGTTTTTTAGTACTATCGGTAGTATTTTGTGGGATATAACTATTTAAAAAAGCTGGTATATATGTGATAGCACCTTTTATATGGTAAGTAAGTGTTGAGAGATCAAAACTCTCTTGTTGTATATCTACACTTAGTGCTAGATATTTAGCTTCATCTACATTTGTAACAGATGGCTTTTTTTGTTTTATAGATTCAAATATAAAGGCATTTTGTGCAGATTCTTTTAACTCTTTTAGTCTTACTGATGGATTTAGATACACAAAATCATCAACAACTATCTTATGTGGTTGAACATCTTGGATATCCTTATCAGTTGCATAAGCTTTTATAACTACACTTATAGAGTTACTAGTTTGAGTAAATTTTGGTTTATCAACGAGATGGATAACACCAGCATATCTTTGTCTAACTCTATCTTGTAAAACCTGTCCATTTTCCACAACCGTTTCAGCTGATAAAAATTCACCAAATATCTTCTTAGTAGCTGATAATTTTGCTTTTTTAAGAACCATCTCTTTTAACTGAATTGTTGTTTTATCTGGATATGATTCTTTTAATATAGTTGCTTTCTCTTCTATGCTAACATCAGCAAATAGAGTGATACTAAGATATACTATGATATAGATATATTTCATTTTTTCCCTTAATTTTAAACTTCACTATCCCATGCTATATATTTTTTAGACTTTTCAGATATACTTTTTACATAGTTTCTTGCTTCATTTGTAAGTCTTTTTGAAGTTCTAAGATGGTGATATAACTCTTCTGGTGACATAGTGTTTATCTTATATATAGCCAACTTACGCTTTTTCTTACTACCTGTTAAAGAGTATATTAATGAACCTATACCAGCATTGTAAGATACAGCAGTACAGTATGCTAATGATTTTTCATTTTTAACACCTTTTAGATACTGTTCTCTTATAATCTGTATATATTTTGTTCCGATTGTGATGTTGTTGTGTTCATTATAAAGATAGTTCGGACTTAAAATCCTCTTTCTTTTAGTTAGTGCATAGTAAGCATCTACACCTGCTGTTGTTGGAACTATCTGCATAAGTCCATAAGCTGGTATGTTTGATTTTGCTAGAGGGTTAAAATAACTTTCTGTTTGAATAATGGCAAAAACAAAAGATGGGGTAAGATTGTACTCTTTTGATTTTTGAAGAACAAATCCCTTATATTTTAAAGCTCTCTTTTGTAGATAGTTTGGAACCATAGGTACATCTACATAGGTTATAAACTTCTTTTTTCCATTTGGTAAAATTACTTGTTTTTGTTTGATATCTTTTTTTGTTATAGTTTTTTGTTTAAACAGCCCATTTAGATAATGACTCTTTTTTGAGATAACATAAGGTTTTGTGATATCTTTTTTTACAAGGTATTTTTGTTCTAATTGAGATACTGGATCTTTTGATATGGCATCTGAGATTGTTTCTTTTGAGATTTTTAATAAGGTTTGATTGAACTTTTTTGTATCGATATTTTGCTTTTTATCGCTAATCATCTCTATAGTTAACAAACCATTTTTAAAATCGATACTCTCTCTTGAATCCATATCTTTACTATACTGTGTAAATCTTGTTTTATTTGAGAGTTTTACATTATCTTTACCCCATCTTTTAGAAAGATAATTTTTGTAGTAAGCAGAAGAAGCTTTTGCTATATTTGTATAATAAAACCTGTTTTGTTTTACAGTGTTTAACTCTTGTGCTTTTATACTACTTATCTTATCGATCTGACTCTGTTTATAAGAGTGCATCTGAGCGATAATATCATCCCTTTGAGTAGATGCAAAAAGTGTCGTTGTTATGATAAGTAGTGGTATAAAACTCTTCATATCTTTTTATATATCTTCTTCTAGTTTTTTCATCATATTGTCAAGAACTTTCATACCATTTTCTATATTTTCATGAGAAAGTTTTGAATTTTCAAGGTTCTTTTTATATACTTCTTGTTGATTGTCTAACTCTTTTAAAACTTCTCTTTTTTTGATAGTCATCTGAACATAGTAATCACCATTGTCCATAATAGTTTGATTTACAACAACAGCACCAGATAATGGTATCTGTTTTATAACCTCTTTTGTTGATTGTGAAAATAGATTTTCCATATCGTCTGTATCTGCTATCTGAACCAAACGCATAGCCTGTTTTTGAGAACGAGAAACTATAGTTTCTATCTGACTAGCAAGTTTTGCACGAGCATCCATTTCAGCTTGAGGTTTCATCACACGGATACCATGGCGACTATAAGCAGACATACCAACGGCTGTTATACCATCTTTTGACTGTGGATTTATAACCCATTGAGGTAAATTTTTTATAGACTGAATATTTTTACTCTTTTCACTCATCTCAAACTTTTGCTTTGCAACTTGAGGGCTAACCTCTCCACAACCACTAAAAATCAATAAAGAAGCTGTTATAACCGATACCGTTGATAATATTTTCATAGTTCTAAATCCCTATTTTTTAGACAATTATATCAATCATTTCAAAAAAAAATCTTAAATATCAACAAATCACATAAAAATATTTCAATTTGCAATATTTTATATATAAAATCTAAATTTTGTATATAATGACAAGATGAAATTAGCAAAAGAGATAAAAACTAAATTTGAAAAACTAGATATAAACTCATTTAGTGAGTTAGCTTTAATAAT
>JAMOQV010000002.1 GCA_027068615.1 Helicobacteraceae bacterium
CAAAAACTTTCGCAAAATGATTTTGAGAAAAAGATAAAATCTTTTTTACGATACAACAAGCTTGTTGCGTTTGATTATAAAAATGGGATTGACGATGGCAAAATCAAGGTGCCATTAGAATATACCGAAGCTGTAATGTTTAGTGCAAGAGCTAAGTCTATACTGTATGATATAAAAGTCAATATTGCTGATGATGATTTTAAACAACTCTTAAAGCTTTACAATCAAATCGTCTTGTTGATTGAAAAAAAAGAGGAGCCGTCTAAGGTTCGAGATTTAACACTTCAGACAAAAGAAATCATACTTGCATCAACGGGATTAACAGAAACTCAAGCAACATCGAGTGAATTGGTTAGTACTATATCTAAAAGTTTAGATCAGGTTATGCAAATGGCACAAGATAAGGATTTTAAACAAGCTGAGTTTTTTAGAATGGAAGCATATAGTTTTTTTGACCCTGATATAGAAGCAAAACTCAATCCAAGAGATCCTAAACTCACACAAGAACTCGAAGGTTTGTTTTGGAATGGAAGTAACAATATCACAGGTTTGTCTGTATCTATAAAAAATCAAGATATTGCTCAAATTCAAAAAAGCACAAGTTACTTAAAAGAGAAATTGAAAACAACTATTCCAATACTTGATGCAAAGCTTACATTTGCTAATGCACTTACACAATCTTCCATGATTGTAATTAGAGAAGGCTTAGAAATTGTTCTTGTTTTAGCACTTTTACTATCACTTTTAAAACATAAAAGAGAAAAGCAAGTGCTATATTTTGGAGTATTTTTAGGTTTTCTTGCATCAATAGCAACATATTACTTAGCCAAATATCTCATTGATATCTCTACTGCAAATAGAGAACTTATAGAGGGTGCGAGTGCATTACTTGCTGCGATAATGCTAGTCTTTATAACATCATGGATATTTCACAATACTTATGTAAAAGGGTGGGTTGCATATTCAAAAGATTTAGCTCAAAAATCACTTAGTGGAAAAAACCAATTTGCACTTTTAATTGTTGGTTTTTTAGTTTTTTATAGAGAAGGGTTTGAGAGTGTATTGTTTTTTGAAAGCTTAAGTCATGAAGGAGGAGCACAACCTGTATGGACAGGTTTTTTACTAGGTTCTTTTATTATTATAACTCTTGGAATTGTCATTATCAAATATGTAAAGAAAATACCACTTCAATACTTTTTTAGTGTAACTGGTTTTTTCCTTTCAATGTTAGCAGTGATCTTTATGGGAGCAGGAATCAGAGGCTTACAAACTGCAAACTTAGTAAGTGTTACTCCATCAGATTTTTTACCTAATAGTGAATTTCTCTCGCAATATTTTGGATACTATCCAACAGTTGAGACAGCATTTGCTCAAGGGCTTTTAGTTTTATTTCTTGTTGGGTTATATCTTTATATGAAAGTTATAAAAGGAAACTAAAAAAATGGACTTGGATTTAACAGTTAGTGATATTTCTTTCATAATGGGAACACAAAACTATGGAGTATGTTATGAACCCATAAAAGATGCAATGAGTTTAAAAACTATAGGCTATGAGGCATTGAGTCGTTTTAGATACAAAGGTTATTTAATCCCACCAAATCGGTTTTTTATGGCACTTCATAATGATGAGGATTTTTTCTTTTATACTGAAACTGTGTTAAAACAATTTCAAATAGAGCAAAGACTCAAAGATAAACTACTTTTTTTAAACTTGGATCCAGATGTTTCAAAGAAACATGAACAGATAGAGTTTTGGGCAGAATTATTAAGCAAACAAGAAGATATTGTCATAGAGATTATCGAAAATATGGAAGATGAAGATTTAAAAGATTTGGAAAAATTTATGAAATGGTTGGATTTCTATGGTTTAACATATGCCTATGATGATTTTTTAAAACCTAATCAACTCTTTTTCAAATCACTATTGGAAAACGGATCATATATCAAACTGGATATGGATTTTATACAAACGATTCGAGATGACAGTGCATATATTGAGTTTTTAAAAGGTGTAGTGAAATATGCACATTTAAAAGGTAAAAAAACTATATTAGAAGGGGTGGAAAATGAAGAGGATTTAGATATTGCACAAGATGTTGGAGTTGATTATGTTCAAGGTTATCTCTTTAAAGAAGAGTTCATTACTGTATGGAAAAACAAATAATAAAGGAAAAAAATGTTAAGTGAAAAAATGTTAAAAAAATTAAACAATCAGGTGATGTTGGAGTTTTATTCATCTAATCTAT
>JAMOQV010000003.1 GCA_027068615.1 Helicobacteraceae bacterium
CATTGACTTCCAAATCTTTTTGCACCCTCATCTATAAGTTCAGGTCTTTTTATGGCTGCTGAATTTATACTAACTTTATCGCATCCTACATTTAAAAGTTTGTAGATGTCATCAAGTTTACGGATACCACCACCAACTGTTAAAGGGATAAATATCTCTCGTGCCACTTGAGCAACTATATCTACAATAGTATCTCTGTTATCACTAGATGCTGTTATATCTAAAAAAGTAAGCTCATCAGCTCCTTCTTCATTATAACGCTTTGCTACTTCAACAGGATCACCTGCATCTTTTAAACCAACAAAGTTAACACCTTTAACAACTCGTCCATCTTTAACATCAAGACATGGGATAATTCTTTTTGCAAAATAATTCAATGTAAATAGCCTTATATAATATGTTGATATTATACATAAAAGGGCTTATAGTATGTTTTAAGAAAGTGATTAAGAAATTGTTTCATGTGAAACATTTGAAGAAACTAAGAGGGGTAGCAAATCCCTCTTAGTGTAAGTTACTTTATAAATGCAAAAGTCAAATAAACCATTGCTATGATTATATAACCTACTGTATGAATATCAAAATTAATTGGTGGCATTTAATCCTTTGATAATCTAACCCCATAACCCACCCATAAAAATAGACACATAAAAAAAGCCCTACCAACCATAAAGGTCGATAGGGCTTAAAAGATTACCAAAGTCATAGCCACCACAGTTTGACTTCATACACAGAGAGCTACCTCTGATGGGGTAATTATATCATAAATTAATTACGATTTTTTAAGATACTTAGTAAGGATTTGGATTTTTACACCATTTACACGACCCTCTATAAGTTCAGCATTATCGTGAACTAAAGAGATATTTCTAACTGCTGTTCCTCTTTTTGCTACAAAAGTTGTACCTTTAACATCTAAGTCTTTTGTTATAACAACTGTATCTCCAGCTTGAAGTACTACACCATTTGCATCTTTGTAAACAAGTGCATTTTCATCAGGTAAACCAGCTTCTGCCCAAGCTTTTACATCATCTTCCATATACATCATATCTACCAAGTCTTGACGACCTAAAGCATTTAAAAGTCTAAAGCTCATAACTGCAACAGCTGGAGTTTCACTCCACATAGCATCGTTTAGACAGTTAAAGTGGTTTTCATCTAACTCACCACTCTCGATTTGTTCTTTACAAGTAGCACAAATATATATCGCTTTATCTGCACTTCCATCTGATGGTGTAACATCAAAAACACTTAGGTCATTATCACCTTTACATAACTCACAAACACCACCACTTCTTGCAACTAAATCTTTTTCTATACTCATTTTTCTTTTCCTTTTTATAATAAGACTACTACACAATAGTAACCCATAATCTACGGCAAATTAGAATACCATAAATCAATAATTTTGTTTTAATATTAGCTAAGGCTAGTATAAAAACAAATTTATCAATTTCTAATATCCTACTTCACCATATCTTATGGATTTCTATTTTGTAGTGGTCTTATAATTAAATCTAAATACTTTTTAGGTGTAACTCGCATCATCTCTTGAGCTAACCATCGTATCTGAAAATATGCAGCTCCACTATCTCTAAGTGTAAAATAATTTTTTAAACTTCTAAGATTAAATGTTACTACCATATCTACTTTTACATTATCGGTTATAATATGCTTAAAAGCATCTCCGACATTTCGTTTCTTCTTGCCATTTTCAAGTGCATCAAAAAGCAACTCGCAATCATAACCAAACTTGTCCAATAAATCAAAAGAACTTTTAGCAACTGCCAAAGAGTTAAAATCTTCAACAACACTTTTTTGATATGTTAGTTTGTCAAACATAGCACCTATTTCTATCTTGTTATAACTAACATCACTTGTTACAAACATATCAAAACTTAAAATCTTATCTATAAAAAACTCTCTATCTCCCATAGAAGCCACAAAAGCATTTATAACAGAACTCATAGTATAACGAGTACTTCTAACACTTATAGCTTGTATGCGATGCCTTGCATGTTCTTGAAGTACACCTCTTGAAGTTCCCCTAACAAGATAACTAAGGTTAGCATGTTCTAAGATGCTATGATGAAAATATGTCCAAGCTAAATCATCCAACAAAGATGACTCATCTATGGAGTTTATCTTATCACACATAACCTCATCTGGCATCTGTTTTTCTATATCTTTTATAACATCATTCTCACTGTTAGCAAAAGAATCATAACAAGTTCTAGCTGCACT
>JAMOQV010000004.1 GCA_027068615.1 Helicobacteraceae bacterium
CGATATGGTTTACATGAAAACGGTTTTGTGGGTGGGCTAAGAAGAGATATACTCAAAGTTATAAAAAAGAACTTTAACAAAGAGATGCAACCCATAAGCATACCGTTTAAAGTGATGGCAAATTTAGACCATATAAAACTTGTAGCAAATATACTAGAGGAAAACTCACTTGAAGCGATTTTAAGATTTTTCGGTGAAAATATGGAGTTTAATGGACCATTTCGTGCATCAAACCTAGAAGATATGTTAGAAGCTTCAAAGATAGTAGATAGTTATGACTTAGATATAGCAACAAAGTTTCATCTAGCATGTGCTCCACTAACTCTAAAATCTCCCCACATCATAGAAGCATATAACAACTACATATATGCACTTGAACAAAAGATGCCAGTGCTTTACAACCCACCAAAACTAAAAGGTGAGTATGCAAAAACAGCTATGGAGCTACTAAAAGTGGAAGATATGGTAAAAGAGATTTCCCTTTATCTATGGCTTAGTTATCGTTTTAATGACTATTTTATAGATGAGAAAAAAGCAAGAACAACAAGAGCAATACTAAACAAATACATAGAAAACTCTCTACAACAAGCAGAGTTTGTAAGAACTTGCAGGATGTGTCATAGTCCACTACCTAAGAGTGAAAAACATAATATTTGTCATAAGTGTTTTAAGAAAAATTATACGGGTGGTGGGTATAAAAAGAGGTAAATTTTTTATTATGTTAATTTAAAACAGATATTTAAGTAATATTAAAATATAATAGCTTAATTTTATATGGAGTGATAAGTTGGGACAATATTTGATAAAAGGTATTTTAGTAGTAGTCTTAGGTGTTTTTTTTATATCTTGTTCAAATATAGATGTAAAAAGGGATAGATTATTATCTCCATATCCTATATTTGATGATGTTTGGCAGGGTCAAAAGACCATTAGTGTTGTTAAACAAAAAAAGGATATCAATGATTAAAAAGATTAAAAAATACTCAACAACAAATACTCTTGTTTTACTTGGTATATTTTTTGGTGCTTTATTTGGTAGCTTTTTTCCAGAGCTTGCACTTGAACAAAAAGTTATAGGGAGTGCTTTTATCTACTTTTTAAAGATGCTAGTAGTTCCTTTAGTTTTTGCTAGTATATATGTAGCTATTTTAGGGCTTGGTTCGATAGAGCATCTTAAAAGAATGGGATTAAAAACAATAGGACTCTATCTTTTAACAACAGCATTAGCCGTGGTTTTAGCTATAGTTGCTATGAATATTTTTAATGTTGGAGAGGTTGTAAGTAGTGATGGATTGGAGTATGCAAAAGCATCTTCTATAGCACCTTTTTCTCTCTCTTCTATGATACTTAGTTTTATACCAACTAATATTTTTAATGCACTCTCAAATGGTGCAATGATGCAAATCATAGTCTTTGCTATCTTTTTTGGTGTGGCATCTTTGTTTTTAAAAGAGGATGAACAAAAACTTATGGTTTCATTTTTTACAGCTATCTCAAATGCGATGTTAAAAATGGCAGAATGGGTTATACTTATGACCCCTATCGGTGTTTTTTCACTTATATCTTATGTTATAGCTGATCAGGGTATAGATGTTATACTAGGTCTTTGGAAGTACATCCTACTTGTTATAGGTGTTATAGTTTTTCATGCTGTTGTAACACTTCCAGCAGTTTTAGCATACTTTGGTAAGATAAACCCTTATAAGTATCTCTCAGATGTTCGTGAAGCTCCAATTATGGCATTTTCAACGGCATCTTCGGCTGCTACACTACCTGTTTCTATGAGAGTAACTGAGGAGATGGGTGGAGTAGATAAAAAAACAGCTTCATTTGTACTACCTTTGGGTGCAACTGTTTCTATGGATGGAACAGCAGCTTATCTAACAGTAGCAGTTTTATATATAGCAAATTTAGCAGGGGTAACTCTTAGTTTTGGTGATCAACTACTTCTTGGCATCACAGTTGTTGCTCTTAGTGTTGGGGTGGCTGCACTTCCTAGTGCATCTTTGGTTATGATGGTTGTTATATTAAATCAGTTGGGATTACCAACTGAATATATTGCACTTATAGTAGCAGTTGATAGGATTTTGGATATGTGTAGAACATCATTAAATGTTACTTCTGACTTGGTTGTTACTAAGATTGTTGATCAGTTTGAAAAAAAGTAAATTTAGATTTGGAATTAAAAATGCTTTTTTTGTTGAATTAAAAGAAAAAGAAATTAAATGAAAATAATAACTAAGATAGTTTTAATGTTATTGATTACATTGTCATTAAAAGCTGAAATATATGTTGTTATTTCTGATAATAGTAATATTGATAGTATAACAAAGAATGAGTTATCAAATCTTTATCTAAAAAAAACAGATAGGATACATGGACAAAAAGTTATAGTTGTAAATAATGTAGATGATTATGATGAATTTAATAAAAAAGTATTAAACAAAACACCTAGTCAGATACATGCTTATTGGATGAAACAGATATTTTTAGGTAAAAAAGTACCACCAAAAAAGATAACTAAAACAGAACTTGAAAAAGATATAAATAATATGCCAAATGTTATTACATATACATCCAACAAAATAGATGCAAAGGTAATTTATGCGATTAAATAATTTTATAATTTCAGTTATATTTCTAGCTTCATCATTATTAGCTGATAATTTTGAAACAAGTTTTAATTATTTTGGTAATTTGACTGCAAGTAGTTTAAATAAAGATAAATTTTATATAAAAGGTTATCAGGTAGATGATATACAAGACTATTTTGAATTAAGTACATACTCTAAACTTGGTTTTCAAACTATGATTTATAATGATAAGTTTACATTTGTGGCTCAAGCTGTAAGTCATTATGTAGATGATAGTTTAAATCTTGATTTAACTTGGTTAAATGCAAAGTATAAGATTAGAGATGATTTTAGTATCCGTGTTGGACGGATACAGTCAGCTATGTTTTTAAACTCTGATGTTAGAGATATTGATTATGTAAATACTTGGGCAATAGAACCGAATGCTTTTTATACAATGCTTCCTATGAGATACTATGATGGGTTAGATATATCGTATGAAAAAGTTATAGGGGATTATTATATAAATATTATTATAACCCCTTATGGAGAGGTAAGTGCAGATATAGATGATATGGTTAGTGGTAGTACTCTTGATGTAAGTGATATGCACATGGTATCTTTGGTTTTATCAAATAATGATTTTAAGTTTAAAACATCGTATGCACAGGTAACTATGAATATACCGATATATGATGTTAATTATCATAGTATTATTCAAACATTACAAGATGAAGGAAATGATATAAGTAAATATAATTATATTGATAAAAAAATATCATTTTTAACACTTGGTCTTGAGTACAATTATGAAAACTATTCATTTTTGACAGAAATTGCAAAAAGAGATAGTGTTAGTTTATTGCCAGATACTATAGCATATTATACTATGCTATCTTATAGATATGATAAATTTATACCATTTATAATGTATAGTTCAAATAACAATGATAGTTCACATTTTGATACTACAAACATAAATGATACTGCTACCAATGGGGTAACAAAAACAGAATTAGAAAAGATTTTGTATCAAACTAATGATTCTCAAAGAACTTTTTCTATAGGGTTTAGGTATGATTTAAAAACAGGTATAGCATTGAAATTTCAAGTAGATAAGATTTTTATAAAAAATTATGGAACAGATTATAGCGATAGTGTTAAAAGATTGGGTTATACACAAATAGATGCAGGGGTAAAAGACGATAATGTATATCAAACTACAATCGGATTAAGTTTTGCTTTCTAACAACTTTTTTAAACTTAAAATTACTATTGTAAAAAGATTGTTTTTTATCTATATGGTAAATCTCCTTCTTTTCTTTGGGTATATGTATTTTAATTATAAATTTACATCAGTAAGTATAGAACAACTACAACAAACACAAAATGTAAAGTTACCAGTTAGTATTATTCAAACACAAAATCTTCGTATTCTTAGGGATATAATGATTATCTTTAGTGATGCTGCTATCACAAATGAGATAGATGTTTTACAAAAGGCTAAAATTAAAAAAAATGAATTGATAAATAATTTAGATAGATTGTATATCAATTATGCTCTTTTAGATGCAAAAAAACAAAAAAAATTATTTAATCAATACTATAATCTAGCTTATAGTGTTACAGTAAATACTATAAAAGAGACAAATTTTGATTTAGAAAAGATTGCTAAGATGCAAGAGATGTCTAATGATGTCTTAAATCTTTTTAAAGATAAAAAAGAAAGAGCTTCCAAAGAGTTAATCAATTCTTTAGCTACAATATCTAAAGATACGAAAGAGTTTTTTGGTTATTCTTTATTTATATCTTTAATAGCGATACTTATTACGAGTATTGTTAGTTATTTTATATATATAACTATAAAAAATAGATTATATAACATTATAAACTCAGTGAAAAATCTGGTAAATAATGAACCAGATTTTTCAAAAAGATTAAAAGTTGAGTATAACGATGAGGTTTCAAAACTAACTTTTTGGATAAATAAACTCTCTTCAAAGTTTGAAGATAACTACAATGAACTAAATATACTTAAAAATAAAGCAGAAGAAAACACTAAAGCAAAATCAGAATTTTTGGCAAATATGTCACATGAGATAAGAACACCTATGAATGGCATCATAGGTATGACACATCTTGCACTACAAACAGATTTGAATGAGAAACAAAGAATTTTTTTAAACAATATAGAAAGTTCTGCATCTAGTTTATTGGTTATCATCAATGATATACTTGACTTTTCTAAGATAGAAGCTGGTAAATTGACTTTAGAAAAGATAGATTTTAATATAGATGATGTTTTATCTAATTTGGTAAGTTTAGTTGAATTAAAAGTAGATGAAAAAGAGTTAGAGTTGTTGATAAACTATGATAAAAAAGACAACATACTCTATGGTGACCCATTAAGAATAAATCAAATACTAATAAATCTTGTAAACAATGCTATAAAATTTACTAAAAAAGGTAAGATAGAGATAGATATAAAAAGGGTAGAAGTAGATAGAGTTAGATTTAGTGTAACAGATACAGGTATAGGTCTATCCCCTCAACAGCAACAAAAACTTTTTCAGTCTTTTTCTCAAGCAGATGGTAGTACAACTAGAAAGTATGGTGGAACAGGTTTAGGACTTTCTATATGCAAGCAATTGTCAGGATTGATGAATGGTAAAATTTGGGTTAAGAGTAAGTTAGGGGAGGGTAGCTCTTTTATATTTGAGATAGAGTTACCAAAAGGGGATATACATAATCTAAAACAAGATATGGATACAAATGTAGAAGATATATCAGTTTTAAAAGGTTCAAAAATACTTTTAGTAGAAGATAATAAGATAAATAGAGAGTTAATTGATGGTCTTTTAGAAGGTAGTGGAATTATTATAGATATAGCACAAAATGGTAAAGAAGCTATAGGAAAATACAATAAAAATTCTTATGAACTAATATTTATGGATATTCAAATGCCTATAATGGATGGATATGAAGCTACAACAATTATAAGACAAAAAGATAAAAAGATACCTATTGTAGCTTTAAGTGCAAATGTTATGAAAGAGGAGATAGATAAGATAAAAACCGTTGGTATGGATGAGTTTTTATATAAGCCTATAGAGGTTAAAAAGTTATATAAAACACTACTGAAATATATAACAAAAAAAGTTGAAAAAACAGAGAAAAAAAGTAAAAAAGTAAATATCGTAGATTATCATTTAAAATACTTAGATACTGTTAGTGGATTATCTTATCTAGTTGGAAATGAAAAATTATATCTTAAGTTACTAGAAGATTTTTATACAGATTGTAAAGATTTGAAACTTGAAGATTTAAACGATGATGAATTTAAAAGAAAGATACACTCCTTAAAAGGTCTAAGTGCAAATATTGGTGCAAAACAGTTTCATAAACTTTTAAAGGAGATAGATACTACTCAAGATAGGACAATGACAAGTGTTTTTTATAAAGAGTTAAATCTATTGTTAGAAGATATAAAAGAGTTTATTTCTAAGAAAAAGAAAGTAAAAATGGGTAAATTAGAGATATCTGATAAAAAGATTGATGAGTTATTTATAGATTTACAAAAAGTTGTATTTACAAAAAGAGTAAATAAATGTAAAATTGCTATAGAAAATATAGAAAAGTATGAATTAAATGCTAAAGATAAAGAGTTTTTTATGCAGATAAAAGAGTTTATTTTAAAATATAACTTTAAAGATGCATTGGCAAAACTAAAGGAAAGAGATGGATAATCAAACAATATTGGTAGTAGATGATACTATTTCAAACTTAGATGTGATTTGTAATCTTTTAGAAGATTATGACATCTTAACAGCTACTTCTGGTATAGATGCTTTAGAGATTTTAGAAGATGAAAATGTTGATTTAATCATTCTTGATATTATGATGCCAGAGATGGATGGTTTTGAAGTTTGTAAAAGATTAAGGGATGCAAAAAAAACAAGAGATATTCCTATCCTTTTTATAACAGCTAGTACAGATGAAGATAGTATAGAAAAAGCTTATGAAGTTGGTGGAACAGACTATATTACTAAACCTTTTAAGCCAAAAGAACTTTTAGCAAAAGTTGCTATGCAGTTGGATTTGGTAAGTAAAACACATAATTTAGAAAAACTTATAGAGATTCAACTTGAGCAGTTAAGAGATAAAGATGCTTTACTTATGGAACAATTAAAAAAAGCAGAGATGGGGCAGATGATATCTACTATAGCTCATCAGTTAAAACAGCCATTAACGGTTATATCTGGAATGATGTCTAGTATGCTTATGGATGACATGCTAGGCAGGGATGTAGATGTAAATACTCTTTGTTTAAAAGTTCAAGATGAGGCTAGTTTTATGGCAGAAATTATTGATATGTATAGAACATTTTTTAGCACAGATATAGAAAAAAAGAGTTTAAATTTAGAAAAAATTATAGAAGATACACTCTATATATTATCTGGAAGTGTTGCAAATATCAGATTTATTAAAAATTATCAAAAAGATTTAGAACCTATAAAAATATATAAAAATGAGATTATTCAATGTTTAATGAATATAATAAAAAATGCTCAAGATAATCAGGATGAAAACAATATTTATGAAAAAGTGATTAAAATATCTACATATAAAGAAGATGAATATCAGGTTATAACTATACATGACAATGGTGGAGGGATACCAGAGGAGATAAAAGATAAAATATTTGACAATTATTTTACTACAAAATCAAAAGATGCTGGTACAGGGATAGGTTTACATCTAGTAAAACAAATAGTAGAAGAAAAACATCATGGTGAAGTATATGTTAAAAATGAAAAATTAACATACAATGATAAGTCAGTTTTAGGAGCTAAATTTTTTATAAAACTAAAAATATCATAAGCTTAACTACTAATTAACATTATTTATAGTAATATTTTATAAAATTTATAACTAAAGGTAATTTTATGAAAAGTGTTTTGATTTTAGGTGGTGGTTTTGCTGGTATTGATGCTGCGATACATTTAAAAAAAGAGAATTACAATGTAACTTTAGTAACAGATAGAGACTATTTTTATATCTATCCAACTTCTATATGGATTCCAACAGGTGAGAGTAAATTTGAAGATGTTTGTGTAGATATAAGAGAGCTTAGAAAGGCTCATGGATTTCATCTTATAGTGGACTCTGTTAAGAGTATATCTGCTAAAAAAGGTGAAGTTGTACTTGATAGTGGAAAAGTTCTTAATGAATATGATTATCTTATCTTAGCTATGGGTGCTTCTAAAATGAAACCAGAGGGTATAGAACATACTCTTTCTATCTGTGGAGCTCCTGAACAAAGTTTAGAGATAAAGAAAAAAGTTGATGAACTTATAGAAAAAGGTAGTGGTAAGATTTGTTTTGGTTTTGGTGGCAATCCAAACGATTCTTCTGCTGTTCGTGGTGGACCAGGGTTTGAGCTGTTTTTTAATATTCATAATCTACTTAAGAAAAAAGGGATTCGTGATAAGTTTGAGATGACATTTTTTGCACCTATGGATCAACCTGGTAAAAGGATGGGTGAAAAAGCTTTATCTATGATGGATAAAATGTTTGAAATGTCAAATCTAAAACAACATTTTGGTAAAAAAATCACAAGATTTGAAGAGGATGGTATAGTTTTTGAGGATGATTTTAAATTAGAATCAGATTTTACTATGTTTATCCCTGCTGGTGATGGTCATGATGTTATTAAAAATTCTGATTTACCAGTAAATGAGGCTGGTTTTGTAAAAATAGATGATCATGGGGCTGTTAAATTTTCAGATAAAGATACATTTTGTGATGGAGAGGATATGAGTCGTCCTCATAATATATATGCTATAGGAGATATAGCAGCTCTTGAGGGTTATGATTGGAGAGCAAAACAAGGTCATATAGCTGAAGTTATGGCTAAAAATGTTGTGCATAATATAAAAGAAAAAGATAATGGTGGTTCTTCATTTTTGGGTTATTATGAGCATCTAAATATTTTATGTGTTATGGATACAGGAGATGGTGCTGCATTTGTTTATAGAGATGATAAAAAAGCTTTTATGATACCTATGCCTATAGTTGGACACTGGCTTAAAAAAGCTTGGGGATACTATTGTCGTTATTCTAAACTTGGTAAAATACCTAGAATTCCAGGTATGTAACAGCAACTAAACAATATAAGTATTACTTATATTGTTTAACATTAAGTGTTACTTATCTACACTAATTCATATTATTTTTTTGTTTTCTTTAATAACTTTATATTCTATTCTTTTATAGTGATTATTGCTAAGGTATTTATGCTACAATCTAATTAATACTTCAATTTTAAAAAAGATTAAGAAAGGTGGTTATTATGGCTGGTAGAAATCTCTCTAAAGCAGATGCTCCTAAACATCCCAATAACAACGAAAAAAAGCTTAATGATAATGATTTTATAGTATCTAAAACAGATACTAAAGGTAAAATTATATATTGTAATGAGATATTTAGTAAGATGGCTGGTTATTGTCCAGCTGACTTAATAGGTTCAAATCATAATGTAATAAGACATCCAGATATGCCAAAAGTTGCTTTTAAACTTGCATGGGATTTAATTAAAAATAAAAAAGAGTTTTTTGGTTTTGTTAAAAACTTAAGTGCTGATGGCGGATACTATTGGGTACTTGCATATATAACTCCAGATATAGATCCAAATTCAGGTCGTATTATAAGTTATACTTCTGTTAGAAGAAAACCACCTCAATCGGCAATAGATCAGATTGTACCAATATATAAACAATTAATAGATGCTGAAAAAAGAGGGGGCATGGAAGCTTCTGGTAAGATGCTTAATGATCTTCTTGAAGAGCATAATATATCTTATGATGAGTTTGTGATAAATCTTCAAAAAGGGGCTAAGATATGAGTTTTTTTAATATAGGTAGTAAAAAAGGAACTTCAGATGTAGAGCTAATAAAACAGATATCTGATGTTTTAAAAAAAGTTAAAAATGGGGAATTGTCATCTCGTATAGTGCTATACAAGAATGAAACACCATTAGAAAATATAGCTTGGGATATAAATAGTTCACTTGACCAGATGGAGATTATCTTAAGAGAAACAAGATATACTATAGAAGCAGTAAGTGAAGGCGATATGTATAGAAGTATGTTTCCTTCAGGTCTTTATGGAGAGTTTAAACAAACTGCAAATGCCATACAAAAAGCTATATCTGCCATGAAAGCAAATGAGAAGTATAAAACTATGGGTCAGATGTCAACAGCATTTAATGAGTTAAATGGTGGTATGAGTGGCAATATGAAAGTTATAGTAAAAGATATAAATAAAACTGAAGAGTCGTTTAATCTAGTTACTAGCAAAACTTCTGTAGCTTCTGCATCTGCTGATGAAACTTATGAAGCTGTAAAAACTACAAATGAGCAGATATCTTCACTTAGTGAGCTTATCATAGATACTACAGACTCTATATCTCAACTAGATACAAATGTAAATGATATATCTACTGTTGTAAATCTTATCAAAGATATCGCCGACCAAACAAACTTACTAGCACTTAATGCTGCTATAGAAGCAGCAAGGGCAGGTGAGCATGGTCGTGGTTTTGCTGTTGTTGCTGATGAAGTTAGAAAACTAGCTGAGAGAACTCAAAAAGCTACAAGTGAGATAAGTATAACTATACAAAACTTACAACAACAATCAAGTTCTATAAGTGAAAATGCTTCAAATATGAACGAGATAGCAACAAATACAAATGATACTATGGATAAGTTTGCTGAAACTATGAGTGTTTTTAAAGAGGATTTATCTTCAACTAGCTTAACAGCAAATCAAAGTAGTTTCGCACTATTTTTAGCTACTTATAAAATTCAACATATTTTATTTAAGTCTCGTGCATACTCTTCTGTTGTAAATGGAACAGTTTCAGATGATTTAAAATCTGATCATATACATTGTACTTTTGGAACTTGGTATTATGGAAAAGGTAAAGAGCTTTTTGGAAATAATACTACTTTTAAAAGGATAGAAACAGAACACGAAGCATTTCATAAACTTGTAAATAATTCTTTAGACTGTGCATTAAAAGGTGGATGTATGGCTAAAAATGAGAAAAAAGAAAATATGATAAAAGATTTCAAACAAGCAGAAGAACATTCAAATAGACTGTTTGATCTACTTGATGAGTTATCAGAAGAACTTGGAAAGAGTATAGATATGAAAGAGGTTTTAGCTTAAACCTCTTTTTGCATCTTTCTTCTTTCTTTCATCCTTTGTTTTGCTAACTCTCTCATATCTACTGTGCTATCACTTTCATCTACTATCTCTACCCCTAGTACGGTTTCGATACAGTCTTCTAAAGTTATAATTCCCTCTGTTTGGTCGTACTTATCTTTTACTAAAAACATATGGTCTTTTTTAGATATAAAAAGGTCAAGTGCTTTGCTTACTGGGATATTTTCATTTAAAGAGAAGATTCTTTTCTTTATAGACCCAACCGTTACACTATCATCTACAAGTGCTTGTTTAAAAATTCTTTTTGTCATAACTAATCCTACAACATCTTCTATAGAATCTTTATATACAGGTATGCGAGAAAATTTAAAGATATCCTCTTGAGTCTCTATAATCTCTTTTATAGTCATAGCTTCATCAAGTGCAAAAACAACACTTCTAGGTGTTAGTACATCCATAACTTTTATCTTATCTAGTTTTAGGACATTTTCTATAACATCAGACTCTTTTTCATCTATAACACCCTCATCTTCACTTAGAAGCATAGATTCTAGTAGTTCATCTTTTGTTAAAGAGTTAGAATCCTCTTTTCCTCTTGAAATTTTATTTGTAACAAAAAGTGTTGTTAAGATGATAGGATAAGTTATCCATATAAAAATACGGATAATTTGAGCAGATAGTGGTGCTAATGATTTCCAGTAGATTGCACCTATTGTTTTTGGTATGATTTCACTCAAAAACAGTATAGCAAAAGTCAACACTATAGATACATAAACAACAGCATCACTACCAAATACTAAAGAGGCTTGAGCACCAACAGCTGCAGCACCTAGAGTATTTGCAATAGTATTTAGTATAAGGATAGATGCTATTGACTTATTTATATTTTCCTTATGAAGTCTTAATAGACCACCAATTTTTGGTCTTTCTTTCTCTAATACTGCAACATAAGACATATTTACAGATAATAGAACCGATTCTAAAACAGAACACAAAAAAGACACCCCTACTGATAGTAAGAAGAATAATATTAATAAATCCAAAGTTTTACAATTTCCTTAAAGTAATATATCGTATTATAGCAAAAAAAATACATTATTTATTTATATATATAAAGTATCCTCTAAACTTAGGTAAGGCTAGGTTTTTGAGTATATTTTTTTAAACCCAAATTATGCAGTACAATTTTTTATTTCTATTGCATAATCTGGGTTAAAATCTCACTATTTTTGGATATCAACTCAAGTTTTCAGCCCAAAAAGAGTAATCATACTCAATATTAGGTGCTAAAATAAGATAGCCATAATTTACAACACCATTTTTAAGTTCTGATGTTTTTTTAGTGCTTCATATATAAAGTTTCTGTCATCTTCATTATGAACAAGTAAATCAAGATTCATACTTACATATTTTCCAGTTTTACTAGCTTTAGAATGGTTTAAGTTGTGTTCTCTCTCTAGTATAACCTCATGGATAGCTTTTTGTATAGCCTCTTTTTCGTACCCTATAAGTTTATATTTCCAGTTACAAGGGTACTCAATTTCAACTTTTTTATCACTATCGTTTAAAATCTCCACTTTTGCCTCCTGATTTTTCTTCTAGTTGGATATCTTTTATAACCATACTTTTATCTATAGCCTTTACCATATCATATATTGTTAAAAGTCCAACACTTACACCTGTTAGAGCTTCCATCTCAACACCTGTTTGTCCTGTTAGTTTTGCTATAACAGTAAGTTTAAAACCAGGTAATTCAGGTAGTTCAGTAACTTCACAGTTTATACCACTAAGATTAAGTGGATGGCACATTGGTATAAGAGTACTTGTTTGTTTTGCACCCATAATTGCAGATATAACAGCTGTTTGTAATACAGGACCTTTTTTATTTTTCTCACTTACTACATTGGCATAAGCTTCGCTACTCATTTCAATCATTCCAGAAGCTATTGCAACTCTAGTTGTTTGCTCTTTATCGCTTACATCAACCATCTTTGGTCTTTGGTTTTCATCTAAGTGTGTTAATTCCATTATTTATTCTTTTAAATTAAATTTTAAACCTGAGTTTGACAATAAAATGCCTAAAGATAGGGTAAATAAATGGTGAGATTTAAAAAAATATACTCAAAAACCTAGCCGTAGCTAAGTTGAGAGGATAATTTTTAAAAGATTGCCGTTTAGTTGCCTTATATTTGGGTGTTTTTATTGTCGAACTCAGGTTTTAAACCCAAATTATGCAGTATAATTTTTTATTTCTATTGCATAATTTGGGTTAAATATTATATCATAAATTATTTATGCTCTATTGTTATACAATTTAAATAAATCGTATATAATC
>JAMOQV010000005.1 GCA_027068615.1 Helicobacteraceae bacterium
TATTTTTTAATTAAGTTTATGGAATAAATATTGCTTGGTTCTTTTAATTAAACATTAAAGGAGTTATTATGAGAACTGCACAAAAAAATTCTAGTTTTTTTAAAAGAATTTTAGAAATAGTTGATCATTCTTTCTACCAACTAAGTCAAAAAGTTTTATAAAAAAGCCTTATTAAATGGAATTATATGGCTATAACTCCAAGGATGGAGTTTTTTATACTAAAGTTTTTAAAACTTTTTTAGCAAGATTTAGTGCTTTGAAACGGTGTGATAGATTTTTTTTCACATTATCATCAAGCTCACCTAAAGTTTTATCAAAACCTTGTGGTATAAACATAGGGTCATATCCAAAACCATTATCCCCTTTAGCTTCAGTTATAGCATCTCCATACATCCAACCATGAACACTAAACTCTCTATCTTTAGTTACTATCGCTATACAAGCTGTATAATGAGCTGGTGAAGACTCTACATCTGTATCTTTTATATCATCTATAAGCTTATAAAGATTATCTTTATCTGTTGCATCTTCACCTGCATGTCTTGCACTGTAAATGCCAGGTTTACCATCTAATATATCTACACTTATACCACTATCATCTGCTATAACAACTACATCTTCATCATCTAGTGCTTTAAAAACTGCTCTTGCTTTTATAAGTGCATTTTCTTTAAAAGTATCCCCATCCTCTACTATCTCAAAAGGTTCAATTAGTTCAGAATATGCAACAACTTCATAGTCTTCACACAATGTCTTTATCTCTTTTACTTTACCTTTGTTGCCTGTTGCTAAAACTAATTTCAAATCTAATCCTTAAATTAAAGTATTTGGTATTATAATTGCGAAATTATACTATAAAGGTAGGTTAATATGTTTAAAAAAGTTTTTCCCCTTTCTTCAATTTTATTTTTAAGATTTTTAGGGCTTTTCTTAGTTTTACCAGTTTTATCTGTTTATGCACTTGATTTAGAGGGTGCTACACCGTTTTTAGTTGGTGTTATTGTTGGTGGTTATGCTCTGACTCAAGCTATATTTCAAGTACCATTTGGAACACTTAGTGATAAGATTGGTAGAAAGCCAACTATACTTATCGGTCTTGTTATATTTTTAGTTGGTTCTATCATCTGTGCATTATCAACTGATATATATATGTTGATGTTTGGTCGTTTCTTACAAGGTGCTGGTGCTATTGGTTCTGTTGTTACTGCTATGATAGCTGACTTGGTTGAGGAAAAAACTCGTGGTCATGCTATGGCTATTATGGGTGGTTTTATCGCTATGAGTTTTGCTATCGCTATGGCTCTTGGACCTGTTGTTGCATCTCATTATGGGATTAGTGCGATTTTCTTTATAACTGCTATCTTAGCTGTTTTAGCTATTGTTATACTTTTTGTAAAAGTTCCAACTCCACCTAAGATTAAACATATATATCACGAAAAAACAAAAACATCAGATATACTAAAAGACCCAAATCTTTTAGGTATGATTATCATCAATGCTATGCAAAAAGGACTTATGACTATTGCTTTTGTTATCATCCCAGTTTTTTTGACAAAAGAGGAATACGGTTTTGGTTGGGCTAAGAGTGATTTATGGATGGTTTATGCTCCTGCTATGGTTGCTGGTTTAGTTGCTATGGGTCCTGCTGCTGTATTTGGCGAGAAGAAAAATATACCTAAACAAATCTTTTTAGTATCTATCTTACTTTTTAGCGCATCATTTGTTCTTATGGGTACTACAAGTTCGAGTACTGTTTTTATAGTTGCTGTTGTATTTTTCTTTATAGCATTTAATATGATGGAACCACTTGTTCAATCTATGATAAGTAAATTTGCCAAAGTTCATCAAAAAGGTGCAGCTTTAGGTATAGCTAACTCTGTTGCTTACTTTTCAACATTTTTAGGTGGTACATTTGCTGGGCTTTATCTTGATGTAAGTGGTAGAGAGAGTTTAGGTCTTAGCATCGGTGCTATAGGGGTAGTATGGTTTATATGGACGATGCTAAAAATGAAAAACCCTATAAGATATGCTCATCTAGTTATACCAGAAGATGAAGTAGATATGGATAAACTACATAAACTTGAAAGCGAACATATCGCTGAGTGGTTTATAAATGAAACTGAAAAAGTTATAGTTGTAAAATATGCTCAAGAAAAACTTGAAGAAGATGAATTAAAATCAAAAATTATAAGATAAA
>JAMOQV010000006.1 GCA_027068615.1 Helicobacteraceae bacterium
ATGAAAAGATATCTGTAAACTTTTTACCAAATGATTTTTATAATCATGATATTATGGAAAGATTTATAGGTCTTGTTCAAATGTATAAACATCCTGAAAGAATAGTTGTAGAGATAACAGAACAAGAGGGTATTGGTGATTTTGATAGACTTTTTAAGATAGTTAAAAAACTAAGAAAACTAGGTGTTATGATAGCTGTTGATGATTTTGGTAGTGGTTATGCTAACTATGTTCATATCTTACAGTTAAAACCAGACTATTTAAAGATAGATGGTTCACTTATAAAAAATATATTGCATGATGAAGATTCTCAAATACTTGTAAAAAGTATAACTGATTTCGCTAGATATATGAAGATAAAAACAATAGCAGAGTTTGTTGAAAATGAGGATATTTTTGAACTACTTAAAACTTATGGTGTAGATGAGTTCCAAGGTTATTACTTTGGAAAGCCACTAAACTTAATATCGGGACCAAATATATATTGATGAATTTACAAGAGTATAAAGAAGCAGTAGAGAAGTTAAATGAGTATGCATATCATTACTATGTGCTAGATGATGCTATAACAACGGATGAGGTTTATGATAAGCTTTATCACGAAGTTTTAGAGTATGAAAAACAAAACCCACAAGATACACTTAAAAACTCTCCAACTCAAAGGGTAGGGGACAAAGTAAGTGAGAAGTTTTATAAGGCTAAACATCTAAGTCGGATGTGGTCTTTAGAAGATATATTTAATGCTGATGATTTAAGAGAGTGGCTTAAAAAAACTTATAAACTAGATGAGCATATATCTTTTTACTGTGAGCCAAAGTATGATGGTGCATCACTAAATCTTATATATGACAATGGGGAGCTGATCCAAGCTATAACCCGTGGAGATGGTAGTGAGGGGGAGGATATAACAGTAAATGTTAAGACTATCCGTTCAGTTCCACTTAGCATAGAGCATAAAGATAAGATAGAGATTCGTGGTGAAGTTGTAATCTTTAAAGATGAGTTTGAAAAGATAAATCAAGAGAGACTTAAAAATGGCGAAGCACTTTTTGCAAACCCTAGAAATGCAGCAGCAGGAAGTCTTAGACAGCTTGACTCATCCATAACGGCATCAAGAAATTTAGTCTTTTTACCTTATGGTATAGGTATAAATTCACTTGAACATAAACTACTAAGTGATAAGATGAAGTACATCTATGAGTTGGGTTTTAAAAAACCACCTCAAAGTGCTTTATGTAATGGTTTTGATGAGATAGAAAGCATCTATGAGGTTATGAAAAAAGATAGAGACTCATACCAAATGATGCTAGATGGTATGGTTATAAAAGTAAATGAAATCTCATCTCAAATAGATATGGGCTATACTGTAAAAAATCCTAGATGGGCAGTAGCATATAAGTTTCCAGCAGTTGAGAAAATCACAACTATAAAAGAGATAAAACTTCAAGTTGGAAGAAGTGGAGCAGTTACCCCTGTTGCAGTTGTAGAACCAACTGATATAGAGGGTGTCGTAGTTGAGAGGGCAACTCTGCATAACTTTGATGAGATAGAGCGAAAAGATATAAGACTAGGCGATAAGGTTATCATCCTTAGAAGTGGTGATGTTATACCAAAGATAGTAAAAGTTTTAACAAATGAGAGAGATGGCAGTGAAGTGGTTTTTGAAAAACCAAAAGATTGTCCTGTTTGTGGAAGTGAACTTTTGCAAGAGGATGTTCTTATAAAATGTCAAAATCTATCTTGTGAAGCTAGAGTTGTAAACTCTATCATCTACTTTGCATCAAAACCGTGTTTAAATATAGATGGACTAGGTAAAAAGATAGTTGAGTTACTTTTTACCTCTGGACTTGTAAAAAGTGTAGTTGATTTGTTTGATTTGACTTTAGAAAAACTATTAACACTTGAGGGCTTTAAAGAGAAAAAATCACAAAATCTTTTAGATGCACTTCAAAATGCAAAGGGTAAAGAGTATTATAGATTTATAAACTCTTTGGGGATAGAACATATCGGAGAGGTGGCATCTAAAACTTTAGCAGATGAGTTTGGTTTTGCTTGGATAGATGCTACAAAAGAGCAGATAGCTCAATGTGATGGGATAGGCGAAGAGATGGCAGAATCTGTTGTGGAGTTTGTAAGGGTAAATCGTGAAACTATCCTTAAACTTCAAGAGATTTTACAACCACTTGAACCTATAAAAAAAGATGAAGCAAAAGATAATAAGTTCAAAGGTAAAACAGTAGTTTTAACGGGAACTATGAGTAAAAGTCGTGGTGAGATAAAAGAGATGCTTGAAAATCTAGGTGCAAAAGTATCAAGTAGTGTTTCTAAAAAAACAGACTTTCTTATATATGGTGAGGATGCTGGTAGTAAGTATGATAAGGCTATGAATCTTGGGGTGGAGTGTTTGGCTGAGGATTTACTTGATATAAATTGATATCGAAGCAAATTATAAACTCATTTTGGTATAATACAAAAAATAATTCTATAATATACAGGAAGATTTGTGATTACACTAAAAGAAGCCCTACAATTATCAAAAGATGAATTACAAAGTTTTAAAGATGATTTAAAATCAAAAATTGAAGCTAATTCTGAACTAAATGCTTACATAGATGTAAACAATGTTGGTGATGGTGTACCTATTGCTATAAAAGACAACATTCAAGTAAAAGATTGGTCTGTTACTTCTGCTTCAAACATACTTCAAGGATATATTGCACCTTATAATGCAACTGTAATTGAAAAGATGCATCAAGCTGGTCTAAGCCCATTTGGTCGTACAAATATGGATGAGTTTGCTATGGGTTCTACAACAGAATCAAGCTTCTATGGAAAAACACAAAATCCACATAACAAAGATTGTGTACCAGGTGGAAGTAGTGGTGGTAGTGCTGCTGCAGTTGGTGCTGGTCTTGCCATAGCTGCACTTGGGTCTGATACTGGTGGGTCGATAAGACAACCTGCATCATTTTGTGGTATTGTTGGGATGAAGCCAACTTATGGTCGTGTTAGCCGTTATGGTTTAGGTGCTTATGCTTCTAGTCTTGACCAAATAGGACCTATGACACAAAATGTTGAAGATGCAGCGATACTTTATGACATTATAAGCGGACATGATGAAAAAGACTCAACATCTGCTGATATGAATGATAAAGTTTCAGATAAACTAGATGCTAACAGAAAACTTAAAATCGCTGTTTTACCAAAACATATAGAAAATGCAAGTCAAGCAGTAAAAGATGCTTATGAAAAAGCTATACAAGCACTTAAAAATGCAGGTCATGAGATAGTTGAAAAAGAGTTAATGGATGCTAAGTTTGATATATCTGCTTACTATATAACTGCAACTGCTGAAGCTGCTACAAACTTAGCTAGATATGATGGTATCCGTTATGGTAACCGTGTTGAGGGTAAAAATCTTGAAGATACTTTTATCCAAACTAGAAGCAACGGTTTTGGAGATGAAGTAAAAAGAAGAATTATGCTTGGAAACTTTGTACTAAGTAGTGGTTACTATGAAGCTTACTATGTAAAAGCACAAAAAACAAGACATATGATAAAAGAGCAATACGAAAAAATCTTCTCTGATGTTGATTTGATACTATCACCTATAGCACCATCAACTGCACCAAAATTTGGAGAGCTTGAAAACCCTATGGATATGTACCTAAGTGATTTATACTCTATAAGTGTAAACCTTGCAGGTCTTCCAGCTATATCTCTGCCAATATGTAAAAGTGAAGATAATATGCCAGTTGGACTACAACTAATCGCTAATGCTTACAATGAACAAACACTATTTGATGGTGCATTAAGCTTAGAGAGTGAAATAGGTTATGTTAACTAACCAACTAAAAGAGAAGATTTTATCGGCTTTATTACCATTAAAACCGTATAAAATCATCTTGTTTGGTAGTTATGCTTATGGTACTCCAAATGAAAATAGTGATATAGACTTATATATAGTAACAAATGATGAGTTTATACCACAAAGTTTTAAAGAGGATTCAGATATATTTTTAAAATACTCTTCAAAACTTAGGGATTTACAAAAAAATATCCCCATAGATATAATCACTCATACAAAAGCTATGTATAGAAAGTTTATATCACAAGATAGTAGTTTTTCAAAAGAGATTACTCAAAAAGGTAAAGTTTTATGGGCAATCAATTAGCAAAAGAGTGGCTTAAAGCTTCCAATGATGACTTAAGTGTTATAGCAAAAATTATAGATGATGCTAACTTAACTCATATAGTAGCTTTTCATTCTCAACAAGCTATCGAGAAAAGCTTGAAAGCTATGATAGAATTTGACAATAAAAAAGTACCAAAAGTGCATAAACTACAAACTATTGTAGATTCTGTAGATTTAGATTTAGAAATTGATGATACAATTTTACAACTTTTAGATAAGTTATATATAGACTCAAGGTATCCAGGAAATTTTGGACTTTTACCTTATGGAAAACCGTTACTAAAAGATAGCGAAGTATTCTATCAATTAGCAAAAGATATATTTAATTACACACAAAACTATATAAAGGACACTTATGAACATTCGTAAACAAGCACTTACATTTGAAGATGTACTACTAATCCCAAAATACTCTGAAGTTTTACCTAAAGAGGTTTCACTTGAGACAAAACTAAGTAAAAACATAACACTTAAAATCCCTATGGTCTCAGCTGCTATGGATACTGTAACTGAGTACCGTGCAGCTATCGCTATGGCTAGACTTGGAGGCATCGGGATTATCCATAAAAATATGGACATAGAAGCTCAAGTAAAACAAGTTAAAAAAGTTAAAAAATCGGAAAGTGGAATTATTATAGACCCTATATATGTTTATCCCGATGCTACTTTAGCTGATGCTGAAGCACTTATGAATGAGTATAAAATCTCTGGTGTTCCTGTTGTAGATGGTCATAACAAACTTTTAGGAATACTTACAAATCGTGATATGAGATTTGAAAAAGATATGAGAAAAAAAGCTGATGAAGTTATGACTAAGATGCCACTTATCACTGCTACAAAAGGTATCTCTTTAGATGATGCAGCAGATATTATGCATAAACACAAAATAGAAAAACTTCCTATCATAGATGAAAACGGATTTTTAAAAGGTCTTGTTACTATAAAAGATATCAAAAAACGCATAGAATACCCTAATTCTAACAAAGATGACTTTGGTCGTTTACTTGTTGGTGCTGCTATTGGTGTTGGTCAGATGGATAGAGCAAAAGCACTTGTTGATGCTGGTGTTGATGTTTTAGTACTTGATTCTGCTCATGGTCACTCAAAAGGGATACTAGATACTGTAAAAGAGATAAAAGCAAATCTTGTTGTTGATGTAATCGCTGGAAATGTAGCAACTGGTGAAGCAGTTGAGGCTCTTATAGAAGCTGGTGCAGATGCTGTTAAAGTTGGTATAGGGCCGGGGTCAATTTGTACTACGAGAATAGTTGCTGGTGTTGGTGTTCCACAAATATCTGCTATTGATGAGTGTGCTCAAGTTGGAAGAGAACACGGTGTGCCTATCATCGCTGATGGTGGTATAAAATACTCTGGAGATCTATCTAAAGCTCTTGCAGTTGGTGCTAGTTGTATTATGGCTGGTTCACTTTTAGCTGGTACTGAAGAAAGCCCAGGGGAGACTATAATGTATCAAGGTCGTCAATACAAATCATACCGTGGTATGGGTAGTATCGGTGCTATGCAAAAAGGCTCAAATGACAGATACTTCCAAGAGGGAACAGCAGCTGATAAGTTAGTTCCAGAGGGGATTGAGGGTCGTGTACCATTTCGTGGTAGCATAGCAGGAATTGTTCATCAAATGATGGGTGGTCTTCGTGCTTCTATGGGGTATTGTGGTAGTAAAGATATACCAACATTTTGGGAAAAAGCTGAGTTTGTTCAGATAACAAGTGCAGGACTTCGTGAGAGTCATGTTCACGATGTTACGATAACTCAAGAAGCTCCAAACTACCATAGTTAGTAGATATGAAAGAGGTTAGATATGCTGGTTTTTGGATTCGCTTTTTAGCCTCTTTTTTTGATACACTTTTTTTAGCTGTTCCCATCGCTATAGTTATCTATATAATTAGTGGTGGGGAATGGTTTGATTTGGCTCAGTACCAACAAAACTTACAATCTGCAATGGCAGGAAATGCAACTTCTGCTTTAACTTCTTCCCCTCAAATGTCTATGAATTGGGAGATTTTATTTGAAATATCAACACTTGTTATAACTATAATTTTCTGGAAAAAATGGCGAGGTGCTACACCTGGTAAAAAATTTGTCCATATAAAGATAGTAGATGCAAAAACTTTTAAAGATATAGACAATAAACAAGCATTAACTCGTTCTTTAGGCTACATCGTTTCAACTTCTATTTTTCTTATTGGCTTTTTGATAGTAGCATTTAGGAAAGATAAACGCTCATTACATGATTTGCTTGCAGATACATGTGTTATATATGAAGATTGATATAAAAGGTAGATTTTATGTATGGATTTAAAATACTTAGCATTTTATTGTTTTTAAATATAGCACTTTTTGGAAATACTTCCATAACCAAAGTTAAATATGAAGGTGGTATATCTTTGTTTGGTAAAGTTGCAGAAGCAAGTGTAGAACTAAAACAAGATAAGATAAAACATACTTATAAGATAATATTAACAGCTTTTAGTACAGGTATAGTAAAAACTCTAACATCAAATAGAAAAGATATCTTTATAAGTGAAGGGGATATAAAAGATGGTAGATATATACCAAATATGTTTACAAGAATTATAAGAAAAAATGATTATCTTGAAAAAACAACATATATATTTGACTATAAAAAAAATAAAATTTTAAAAAAGACTTATACAAAAGAGTTTATAGATGATAGTAGTTATGATATCATCAAAATGCAACGGATATCTAAAAAGAAACTTGTAAAATCAAACGAAGAAAAGTATCTAAAACTTTATCCAAATGATTATCTTAGTATGTACTTAAATCTAAGTGCAGGAAAGTTAAAGTTTGGAGAGGTAAAATATATAGATGAAAAAGATAGCAATAAAGTTGTTCTTTTAGATGAAAAATCTTTTGAAGTTATAAAACACGATGGAGATGAGATATATCATATAAACATCATTAAAGATAATAGTATATTTTTTGATAAAGCTATTGCTGTTGATATAGCTTTTTATGGTGATGCATATATAAAAAAGATATCTGAAAAAGTTATAAATTAAAATTAAAAAAGGAAGATATAAAAATGGACTTACAGACTTTAGCACTTCATACTGGTTATGAAAAAGATTCTCAAGGAACTATGGTTGTTCCAATATATCAAACGACTGCTTATGAGTTTAGAGATGTTGAACATGCTGCAAATTTATTTGCATTAAAAGAACTTGGAAATATATATACAAGGTTAAATAACCCTACAACTGATGTTTTTGAGAAAAGATTTGCAGAATTAGAAGGTGGGGAAGCTGCTATAGCAACTTCTAGTGGTATGAGTGCTATATTTTTTGCTATAGCAAATTCTGCTGAAGCTGGAGATAATATAATCTGTGCAAAACAACTTTATGGTGGAACATTAACCCAAACAGCTCATACACTTAAAAGATTTGGTATAGAAGCTAGATTTTTTGATGTTCATAAACCTGAAGATATAGAATCACTTGTAGATGATAAAACAAAAGTTATATTTTTTGAATCATTAACAAACCCTAGTATCGATGTAGCAGATATAGAAGCTATAGTAAAAGTAGCAAATAGATACAATATATTGACAGTAGTGGATAATACTGTTGCAACACCTGTTTTATGTCGTCCTATGGAGTTTGGTGTAGATATAACTGTTCATAGTGCTTCAAAATATACAACGGGTCAAGGTCTTGCTATAGGTGGTATATTGGTTGAGAGAAAAGGTTTAAAAGATAAACTATTAAATAACCCTCGCTATGTACATTTTAATGAACCAGATGAATCTTACCATGGTTTGGTTTATACTGACTTAGATTTACCACCTTTTACACTTCGTGCTAGACTTAGTTTACTTCGTGATTTTGGTTGTGTTGTATCACCTTTTAACTCTTGGTTATTTATACAAGGTATAGAAACTTTTGCACTTCGTATGAAAGAACATTCAAAAAATGCACTTGCTCTTGCTGAGTTTTTAGAGTCGCATCCTAAAGTAAAAAAAGTAAATTATCCAGGTTTGAAAAGTAATGCAAACTATAAAAATGCTCAAAAATACTTTGAAAATGGGGCATGTAGTGGACTTCTAAGCTTTGAAGTAGATACTTTAGAGGAGGCTACAAAGATAGTAAATGCTACAAAACTGTACTCACTAGTTGTAAATATAGGTGATTCAAAATCAATCATAACACATCCTGCTTCAACAACACACCAGCAACTAAATGAAGAGGAGTTAAAAGCTTGTGGTGTTCCATCTGGACTTATAAGAATCTCTTGTGGACTTGAGAGTTCTAAAGATTTGATTGCTGATATGAAACAAGCACTAGAAGCTTAATTATCATAATATCTAATAAGTAATATAAATAATTATAATTAATTAAAGATATGTTTGCTAAAATTTCATTATCCCTATCTTTTAGGGATAATAATCTAAAAAAGGAAATATATAAATGACAAAAACTATATTTATGGATAAATATCCAGTTTATTCACTAGAACTAAATAAAACTGAAGTTGAGCAAACTAATGCTAAAGAGATTATAGAGTATTTTAAGACTAAGATAGAAGCTCATCCTATAGCTAAGTTTATCTCTACATTTGATCACTATTCACATACTAAAGATATAGACGGAGATATAAATCCTGATATATTGGATGCTCAAAATATTGTATTTTGTTTTGGTAAAGCTATACCAAATACTAAGATTTTAGCAGCTAGACCTAGAAGTATAGGTGTTGCAGAATTAGCAGATAAATTTGTTATAGAGTTTATAGAAGCACCAAATGAGCAACTTCATACTGTTATGGAAGATTGGAGTAAAGCACTTAAAGTTAAATAGTTATGATAGTTTCGCTTTATAGTGAAACTATCTTAGCTCCAAATCCACCCATATGTTGTGGTGCATCTTCAAACTTTTTAACTCTAGGATGAGCTTTTAAAAAGTTTTTAACTGCATAAGAGAGTTTTCCTGTTCCTATACCGTGATAGACTATAACTTCATCCCAGCCATTTAGTAGGGCATCTGAGAGGAATTTATCTAAAACTTCACAAGCTTCATCAGCTCTCATTCCGTGTAAATCACACTTTAGTCCAGCTTTTTTCTCTACACTTACTTTTACTTGTGTAGTTGGTTTAGGTTTTATAATCTTTGTATGTTTTAGATGTTTTGTTTTTACTCTTACTTTTAAACCATCCATCTCTATGGTAGCTTCTTTGTCATTTTTCATAGAGATAATTTTACCTTTTTGTGAATGGTACTTTACTATGTCTCCAACTTCAAACTTAGTATTTTGGATTATCTCTTTTGGCTCTTGTTTTGGAAGTTTTTTGTTTGCTTTATTCATAGCACGATGGATTGCTTTTGTATCTCCAGCTTTTGCTGCTGTTTTTGCTTCACTTATCGCTACATCATAACTTCTTTTAAGTGCTTGTTTTTGCTCTTCTAATTCTTTGTATAACTCTTCTCTTTGAGCTTTTAACTCCAACTCTTTAAGTCTAATTTTTTCTAGTTTATCATCTACAATTTTGTGTTTTTGTTTTAACTCTCTTTCAAGCTGTGAGCCTCTCTCTATAAGAAGATTTAATTTTTCAGAGTTATCTCCATAAACTACTTTTGCTTCATCTACTATCTTGTTAGCGATGCCATAGCGACTAGCTGTCTCAAAAGCATAACTTTTACCAATGATGCCTTGCATAAACTCATAAGTTGGTTGTCTTGCTTCCTCATCATATATAGCTGCCATAAGCTCAACATCATCACGGTCTGCCATAAGAGAAGCTAATCTTTTGTGGTGAGTTGTAACTACAACTTTTTGACCTTTTTTTATAAGCTCATCAAGGATTACTTTAAAAAGTGCTGCTGCTTCATCGCTATCTGTTCCTAACTCTATCTCATCTACCCCAACAAGTGCTGAGTTGTATTTAAAGATGTTTGAAAACTCTTTCATCCTACCTGCAAATGTTGATATATCGTTTTTAACACTTTGTGGGTCATCTATGATGGAGAGTATATTTTTAAAGTTACCTATATGACTTTTATGCTCATTTAACTTCATCGGTATAATGTACTTTGCCATAAATGCAGATGCTAAGATGGACTTTAAAAGCATAGTTTTACCACCAGCATTTACCCCTGTTACCATCAAGATATTTTTGGAAAAATCTACATTTATAGGTTTTGCACGATGCAAGGCTGGGTGGATAAAACCATCTAAGATTATCTTAGAGTCTTTTTGAGATTTTATAAGTTTTAGGTTTGAGCTTTTTGCAAAAAGTACCCTTGCTTGGTAGTTGTCAAACTTGGTAAACTCTTTGTCTATAAAGTTTATAAATGGTTGAAGTTCAGCTAGTTTTGATGAAAACTCTTTAGCATAAGAGTAAAATATAGCTTCTCTTTCTTGGTTTATAAAACGGATTTTTTCTTTTGATTTTAAGATGCTATCTGGTGAGACATAAAAACCACCACTACTACTGCGACCAACAACTGCACCTTTTAGTACATGGTTAAATCCACCACGAACTAAAAGACACTCTTCATCATTTACAAAGTGGATTTGGCTATCTATAAGGTATGGGGAGATTTTTGAAGTGCTTGTTAGCCTCTTCATAGATGCACTCATCTCATTTTTATGTTCTTTTATTCTTTGAGCAAGTCCATAAAGTGTTTCATCTTTACTCTCTGCAAATGTTCCATCTTGTGCAAAAAACTCTTCTATCTCTAAAAATCTATCATCTATAACAAACTTATCCATCCATTGACCAATAAGCCCATCTACCTCCTTGTTTTTAAAGTATCTAAAGTATCTTACAACTTTTATAACCTCAAAAACTTGTTCAAAATTTAAAACACCTCTTTTTTTTAGGTGTAGTTTTATAGTTGAAAAATCACTAACTTTTGGTGGTGCTTTAAACTCTAACTTATCAAGTGCTTGTATATACTTAAAGTGTAACTCTTGATCACCCTCTATATAAAGTGCTGAGTCTCTTGAGAAAAAACTACTAAAAGCAGATATATGCTCTTTTAAGTCAAGTTGTTTTATAAGTGTGTCTAGTTTTGATGTTTTATCAGTTGTCATATACTCTTACTTATTAGTTGTTCTATCTCTTTTATAGATAAACCTGTTTTTAAAGATATAGTCTCAATATCTAGTACATCTAAAAGATTTTTGGCTATCGCTATCGCTTTTTGTTTTTCACCTTCTTTTAAACCTTCTTCAAGACCTTTTTGCATACCTTTTTGCATACCTTTTTCTAATCCCTCTTTAAGTCCTTTTTCCAAACCCTCTTTTTCAGCTTCCTCTTTGGCATATCTCATAACATTTATATAATCAAGTCTTGCTTTTAAATCTTGTTGGTATGAAAACTGTTCATCTTTTGAGAGTTTTAAAAACTCTGCTGTATCAAAAAACTCTTTTATAGTTTCATCATCTTTTACAAACTCTGGAATATCTGTTAAATCTACTAAATGGTTTAGTATATATAACCAATAATCTAATTGGCTTGATAATTCATTTTCTGTTTTTTTGAATTTTTTTGTTTCTATGTAGTAGTATGTTAATTTATCGTAAAATTTTTCTTTTGTGTATTCATCATGAAGTGAAACTTTTTTTATATAGTTTTCATCTTCATCCATATTGAACTCTAGTAGTGCTACAAAGTAAACTTTGTCTAGTCTATAATCCCAATCACCTTTTTGAGCTTGTTCTTGTATAGGAAATGATGTATAATAAACACTTCTATCTTTAAAATACTTTTGTTTACTTCTTTGTAACTCTACGATAAAATGGTCACCATTTTTATCTGTACAGTATATATCAAAAACTGCTTTTCTATCTAGTATATTTAATCCTAGCTTTTCTAGGTTTCTATACTTTATATCTATTATGGGCGCTTTTAAATCATCTATAAGGTCATTTAAAAACTTTATAAGTATATTTTTATGTTTTTCATTACCAAAAAGCCATTTAAATCCAAAGTCTGTAAATGGGTCTATGTATTTTTCTTTTACTACTGCACACATTGTATCTCCTCAATAACTATATCTCATACTTTAATGCTTTTTTTGTAAAATCAATGGAACAAAAGAACATAGCAACAAATATAGGATTAACTTTTACATAGTCATCTTCAATAATCTCAAAAATCTTAAAACTAAATTCAGATTCTTCATTTTTAACTTTAACTACAAATTCTATAGGTGCTAATGTTTTTACCATATTTAACACTTTTTTCTTTTTCTTTTCATTTTCTATATCTAAAAGATTAAAATCTTGCCCTTCACTGCTTTTATGTGAACGAATAGCCTCTTCTAAAACATCAAATTTATCTTTAAAAACAACTTTATTCCAAGATATACTAGCTTCTTTTGATTTAACAACTTTTTCTTTTAAAATTAAAGCATTTGGCTTTTTCGTTTTCATCTCTTCTAATAAGTTTAGTAAAAAATTTACTCCACCTAATATTTCTGCACTCTTTTTCATAAAAAGATGAATAAGAGCTTTTGTATCAGAGTCTTGTTTATTAAAATTACACAATTTTTATCCTTTAAATCTGAGTTCGACAATATTTTTTAGATTATACTCAAAAAGACTGTAACTTATAGACACAATGTGCTATATTTTTCAAATTATGTCCTATAGGGATGTTATCTGCATGTCCTTTTAAAATTTGTTATATTATGATTATATACGATTTATTTAAATTGTATAACAATAGAGCATAAATAATTTATGATATAATATTTAACCCAAATTATGCAATAGAAATAAAAAATTATACTGCATAATTTGGGTTTAAAACCTGAGTT
>JAMOQV010000007.1 GCA_027068615.1 Helicobacteraceae bacterium
GAAACTCATAAAAAAGTGGTAAAACAGATGAATAAAAATCACCTACGATAGAAACTAAAATCATAAAAACAACCTTTTTTAATATGATTTATTATACAATAAAAATCAAAAAGAAGGAAAGTTATGCTGTTTTTACTAGGTGGTTATGACTTAGAGATGCTAACCATAAAAGAGTTGCTTAAACAAAATAACATCAAGTTTATAGATAAAAACTTATCGTGGGGTGCTAAACTTAGTGATTATCAAGATGAGTTAAACTTTGATGGAACTATATATGGTGTGGAACTTGAAGAAGATATAACACCTCCTAAAAACTACAAAAGTATAGACCACCATAACAAAAACTCTCACCTACCCTCTTCACTAGAACAAGTTGCACATATCCTTAATGTAAAACTAAACAGACACCAGCAGTTAGTATCTGCTAATGATGCCAACCACATAAAAGGTATGCAAAATCTTAATGCTACCTATGAAGAGATACAAACCATAAGAGAGTTAGATAGAAAAGCACAAGGTGTAACAGATAAAGATGAAGAGTTAGCAAAAAAAAGCATAAAAGATTTAAACATCATCTACTCAAAAACACCACATTTTAGTGCCATCTGCGATAGAGTTTATGATAAGTTCAACAACTATATAGTGTATAATGATAAAAAGATAGTTTTTTACGGCTATAAAGTCAAAGATATATTAAAATACTTAGATACCAAACATATAAAAAAAGATGATTATTACTATGGTGGTGGGGAGTTTGGTTTTGTGGGGATAGCTGAAGATAAACTTTCAAAAGAAAATATTTTAAATCTGATAGAGGAGTTTAACATCAAAGAGATTATAAGTTACCATACTTTTATGTTGCCGTTTATCTTTGAGTTAGAAGATAAAAAAGAGATTGTTAGTAAGTTTGAGTTTAAACCTTATAAAGATGAGTATAATGAACTAGCCTACTTTCATAAGTTTTTCAAGTCTAGTATGTTTAGTAAAGATGAAAATGAAAACTCATCTTTTTACCAGTTCAAAGAAAAAGATATACCCTTTAGTATCTCAAAATCAAAAGAGTATAAACTAAATCTCAAAAGTGTAAATCTTCGTATGTTTAAAACAGGTGTAGGGATACTCTCTTTTCATATAGAAAACGATACTTATCAAGATGAAAAAGATATACTTGAGATAAACGACTATGGAAGAAGGATTTATCCTGAGTATTTGGATGAAACTCTAAAATGCAACTTAGTACCTAACTATATAGAAGTAGATGGTGTAAAAGAGGATTTTCACTATACAAAAAGACCTACAAAGATAACACTCTCAAAAATCATAACTCACTTTCTACCAAAAGAGAAGATAGAAGTTGCAGTAGATGATAGAATGTTTGTTATATCTTTTTACAAAAATGAAACTTTTGCAGAAAAACTAAAAGATGATTTTATGTCATATGACAAATGGTATGAGTATATATACATAGATGGAGATGGCATCACTGTTCAAAATGATGAGATGAAACAAGAACTTATACAAAAAGCAACCTACCCTAGATGGCAAAACTATAAAACTATGTACGGTATAAGTAAGTACTCTTTTGTATGTTTGTCAAGTAGTGATTTTACACTTTCACATATAAAAACTATGTATTTTCAGATGTTTAGCTTACTTTTGATGGTTAGAGCAACCATACTAAAGTTTTCTAACGAAGTTAGTGATATAGCCAACAACATAGATAAAAAAGAAACAACAGATAAGGTAAATGACCTATACAAAAGATATATACAGTTTGTAAATAACTTCTACTTTAGAGAAGTAACAGCAAAAGACCAAGGGTTAGAAATATATGAAAAAGCACTAGATATACTAAATATCCAAAGAGATATAAAAGACCTAGATGCAGAGATAGATGAACTTCACAAATTTGTAGAGATAAAACAAAAAAAAGAAGCAGAGATAGAAGCAGAAAAAACAAACAAAAAGCTTACAGATATATCTCTATATGGTGGGATACTACTTCTAGCTTCATTTTTTACAGGTTTTTTTGGTATGAATGTTGGAAGTGATGAAAACTTTTCTGGGTATTTTGTATATCCAAGTATATTGGTCTCTATATATTTTGGTTATAAGTATATAAAAAGAGAAAAAAGGTAGTAAAA
>JAMOQV010000008.1 GCA_027068615.1 Helicobacteraceae bacterium
GGTATTGCTGACCTTAGCGAAGTTTTACATGTATCTCGGATGATAGAGATAGCAAGACATTTTGGTATAAAGATACTTTTTAAGTCTATCGCATCACCTCGTTCTATATATCTTATAACTCAAGCAAAAAAAGAGGGTGTTAAAGTTAGTTGTGAGGTATCACTGCATCATCTTTTAAATTCTGATGAGGCTTGTTCAAACTTTAACACAACTGCAAAATTAGACCCACCACTAGCTTCTAAAAATGATGTGGCATTACTTCAAGAAGCACTTAAAAATGGTGATATAGACTGTTTAACAACTCTACATCAGCCAAGTTCAGTAGTAAATAAAGAAGTAGCATTTTACAATGCATCTTATGGGTGTGAGTCATTAGAAGAAGCATTACCACTTTACTATACAAAACTTGTCAAATCAAATCTTATCTCTATGGAGAAGTTAGTTGAGTTGGCATCTATAAATCCTAGTAAAATTATAGGTAAAAAAGTTGGTTATATACTTTTCAATCCAGATAAAAAAACTATCATAAACAATACAAAATCACTATATGACAAAGAGGAGATCTATGGAGAGGTTATAAGCTTATACTAAGCTTATTTCCCTCGTTTTTTGTAAAATTCAGCTTTAAATTCAGAAAATCTATCCTCAAGAATAGCTTCTCTGACTTCTCTCATAAGATTTAGATAATAATGTAGGTTATGGATAGTTGCTAAACGAAAATAACTTATCTCTCTTGCACGAAAGAGATGACTCATATATGCACGGCTATATCTTTGACAAGTTAAACATTTACATTCGCTATCTATTGGTGTTTCGTCCTCTTTATATTTTGCACCTTTTATATTCATACGACCAAATGATGTAAAAAGAGTTCCATTTCTTGCATTTCTAGTTGGCATCACACAGTCAAACATATCGATGCCTCGCTCAATGTTCTCTATAAGGTCTTCTGGAGTTCCAACACCCATAAGATATCTAGGTTTGTCTTTTGGCATATACTGAGTTGTATGTTCTACTGTATCGTACATCTCATTGTTAAGTTCACCAACACTAAGTCCACCTATAGCAAAACCATCATAATCAAGTGCACAAAGTTCAGTGGCACTTTTTGTACGAAAAGCTTTATCTGTTCCCCCTTGTATGATAGCAAAGATATTTTGCTCAACACCAACACCTTCTTTTTGTTTGGCACGAAAATACTCAATGCTCTCTTTTGCCCAAGCTGTAGTTCTTTCGATGCTTAGTTTTATTCTCTCTTGAGTAGCTGGAAGTGCAACCAAGTCATCAAGTATCATCATTATATCTGAACCTAAGTTATGTTGTATATCTATAACTTTTTTAGGTGTAAAAAAATGTTTACTTCCATCTATATGGCTTCTAAATTCTATACCATTTTCTTTTGGTTTAGATATATCGCTAAGTGAAAAGGCTTGAAATCCACCACTATCTGTTAAAAAACTTTTAGGATAAGTTGTAAAACCATGAAGTTTTCCCATCTTTGCTATAGTTTTATCTCCTGGTTTTAAGTAAGTATGATAAGTATTTGCTAAAATTATTTCAGCACCTAGTAGATCAAGAACATCTTGCATATCAAGTGATTTAACACTTCCAAGAGTTCCAACGGGCATAAAAACTGGTGTTTTTATAGTTGAATGAGCTGTCTTTATAGTACAAGCTCTTGCATTTTTTGAAGTAGCATCTAATGTAAATTGCATAATATAAATAATATCCTAAATGGGAATTTGATATCTAATTATATCCCTTATTATAAATAAATTCAACATAAAAGTTGAAGTAATTGTTTTAAAATAATATAATTTTATACACTTTTATTGTTGACTTATTGTTAAGATAAGAGATATAATACAATTAGATAACATAAATAATTTAAGGTTAAAAATGAATACAAGTACATCATTAAAAGCATTTGAAAAAGCACAAACACTTATACCTGGTGGAGTTGACTCTCCTGTTCGTGCATTTAGTAGCGTTGGAGGTAGTCCACTTTTTATAGCAGAGGGTGAGGGTGGTTATTTAAAAGATATAGATGGTAACAGATATGTTGACTTTGTTCAAAGTTGGGGTCCTTTACTTTTTGGTCATAGAGATGAAAGCATAGAAAAAGCTGTTATAGATGCAGTAAAACATGGACTTAGTTTTGGTGCTCCTACTGAGGCTGAGACGAATTTAGCAGAGTTGGTTGTTTCATTTTTTGATTCTATCGATAAAGTTAGATTTGTAAGTAGTGGGACTGAAGCTGTTATGAGTGCTATCCGTTTAGCTCGTGGTTATACTCGTCGTGATGATATAGTGAAATTCACAGGATGTTATCACGGTCATAGTGACTGTTTACTTGTTCAAGCTGGTAGTGGTGCTGCTACTTTTGGTAACCCATCAAGTCCAGGTGTTCCAGCTGACTTTACAAAACATACACTTTTAGCTGAGTATAACAATATAGAGAGCGTAAAAAAATGTTTTGAGGATTCTAATGATATCGCTTGTATCATTATAGAACCAATAGCTGGAAATATGGGCTTAGTTCCTGCAGACAAAGAGTTTTTACAAGAGCTTCGTAAACTTTGTGATGAAAATGGTGCTTTACTTATCTTTGATGAAGTTATGAGTGGTTTTCGTGCAACACTAAATGGTGCTGAGTCTATAACGGGTGTAAAACCAGATATAGTTACTTTAGGTAAAGTTATCGGTGGTGGTATGCCCGTTGGTGCATTTGGTGCAAGAGCTGAGATAATGGCTATGCTTTCGCCAGAGGGTCCAGTTTATCAAGCTGGAACACTTAGTGGAAACCCAGTAGCTATGGCAGCTGGTTTTGCAGCACTTACAAAACTTAAGAAAAATCCACAAGTTATATCTGTTTTAAATGAAAGAGCAAAAAGACTTGTAGAGGGGATGCAAAAAGAGGCAGAATCTTGTGGGATTAAGATGCAAGTAGATACTCGTGGTAGTATGTTTGGTTTTTTCTTCAATGAAAATGAGGTTAAAAACTTTGATGATGCTACTAAAACAGATGCAAAACTTTTTGCAAAATTTCATCAAGCTATGTTAAATGAGGGCTTTTACTTTGCTTGTTCGCTTTATGAGACAGGTTTTATCTCAACTGCAACAACTGATGCTATGGTAGAGGATGCTATAAAAGCAAGTGCAAAAGTATTTAAAGAGATAACAAAATAATGGCAAATGAAGAAGAACATAAACCCCGTATAAAACCTATCATAGAAGCAGCTGATGATTTGTCTCTTGGCATCTCTATGGTTGTAGCTGTTTTGATGGGGGTAGGGCTTGGTTACTTGATAAGAAGTATAACAGAGATTGGTTGGACATTTTTTATAGGTGTATTTATAGGTGTTGCTGCTGCGATATTAAATGTTTATAAAGCTTACTCAAAACAATACAAAGAGATGCAAAAACTCTCGCAAGAGCCTAGATATGCTATGAAGAAAAAACTAGAAGATGATAAAGATGATGATTTGGACTATGGTGAAAAAGAGTATTAAGATTTTTGCTGTATCAGAATTTCTGATACTTGCAAGTTACTTTTATTCATTTGAGTTTTTTATAAATCTTCAAGTAGCATTTTTAAGTAGTTTTTTTGTTATAGTTGGTTCATCTTTCGCTCATAGAAAGATGGTTGTAAAACAAGTTGAATCTAAAAATATAGAAAAAAAAAGAGATTTATTAGATGAGATAGAAGACCCTCATGAGCTTTATGACGATGAACCTATAAACGATGCTTCAGTTGACGAGTTAGACTTGAAAGAGATAGTAAAGCAAGAGAAGAAAAAGATTAAGATAGTAAGCTTAAAGAGTATAAAAGAGGGTGGACGAGCTAGTGTTTCATCTTTTAGACTTGTACCTTATCTTTTTTTGATTTTAGGTTTTATCTCACTTAAAAACAATGAATTATTAAATATTACTATATATCTTCCATCGTTATTAAGTGGTATTGTTGTTGGTTCTTTAATCTCTAAAAATATGTTTGAAGACCAACAGCAGTTTTAACAGCATTTATATAAGATGTAGTTTTTGCTTTACCTTTGTAAGCTATATCAAATGCTGTCCCATGGTCAACTGAAGTTCTTATAATAGGTAGATTTAAAGATACATTTATACTTTCATCAAAATATAGTGCTTTTAATGGTATCAATCCTTGATCATGATACATTGCTACAAAATAATTAAATTTCTTTCTATTTTCTGGTGTAAAAGCTATATCTGGCACTATAGAGCCTATAAAAAGTTCTTTATCTATGATTTTATTTGTTCTATTTATAGCTTTTTCTATAGTTCTTTCTTCATCTCCTAAAACACCATTATCTCCAGCATGTGGATTTAATCCTAAAACTGCTATTTTCTTATCACCTAAACTTTTATGTAAATTTATAAAAAACTGTGTTAGTGTATCTGTTTTTATATGAGAAGTGACTTCACTTAGGGGCATATGTTCTGTATATAAAGCTACAAACATCTCTTCACAACCCAACATCATAATGGCTTCTGTAGCAAAATATTCTCTTAATAAGTCAGTATGTCCTTTATAATTTATACCTGCTAACATCCAAGCTTCTTTGTGGATAGGAAGAGTTACTATTGCATCTGCTTTATTATCTTCACAAAGTTTTATAGCACTTATAAAACTATCATACGAATACTTTCCTGCATTTATATCTATGCTACCTGCTTGTATTTCAAATTCACCATCTACATAATGTAAATTTATATTTTCTGGAATATCAGTTTCTAATAGTGTTGTTGCTTGTAGCAATAAATCTTTATTTATACAATATATAGGTTCGCAAATTTGAGAAATTTCATCATGTGCTTTTAAAGCTATTTCTATCCCAACACCATTTAAATCACCAACACTTATAGCTATTTTTCTTTTCATCTTGTAGTTAACCTTTTCATCTCTTTTATAGCATCTGCCAAACCAGTAAATACACTTCTTGCTATGATGCTTTGACCTATATTTAGTTCAGTTATCTCTTTAATCTCTATCATTTTATGAACATTATGATAGTTTAGTCCATGACCTGCTGCTACTTCCAAGCCTATACTATTAGCTCTTTTTGCAGATATTTTTATATCTTCTATAGCTTTTTCAAGTCTTGAAGAGAGTTCATATCTAGGAAGTTCTAACTCTTTTACTGAGTGGTTAGAGTATGGTAAAGATGAGTTTAGCATAGCAAATAGATTTGAGAATAGACCAGTATGAAGTTCCACCATCTCAGCTCCTAACTCTTTTGACTTTTCTATAGCTTCAACAGTTGGATCAACAAAAAGTGAAACAGGGATGATGCAATCATGGAGTTGTTCTATAGCAAAAGATATTTCATCTTCATATTTAAAAACATCAAGTCCACCTTCAGTTGTCACTTCTTCTCTTTTTTCAGGAACTAAAGTTACACGATGTGGTCTTAAATCACTTATGATATTTAATATATCTTTATTTATAGAACATTCCATATTTACAGGTAGGGTAGAGTGCATTATAATATTTTTTGCATCTATATCTTGTATATGTCGTCTATCTTCTCTTAGATGGATTGTTATCTGATCAGCTCCATTTATACAAGCAACATTTAGTGCATGTAATATATCTGGATCATTTACTTGTCTAGCTTCTCGCAAAACCGCTATATGGTCTATATTTACACCTAGTTTTATTTTATTATTCATTTACTCTCTTTTACTTCATTCATAAAGTTAATATAATGCTTTTCTAACTCTTTATGATCTATTATATTTCCAACATGTACTTCAACAACTCTTGTTTCCTTATATGGTGCATTTCTAAAAACTTCTTCTAACTCATCATGTATAAAAACTGGAACAACATCTAATTTATTTGCTTTTGCTATCTTAGAAGCACCATTTTGGAATTTTAAAAGACCTTTATTTTTATGTCTTTCACCCTCTGGAAATATATAGATATTAAAGTCATCTACTTTATTGAGTGTTGTTTTTATCATTTTAAAAAAACTTAGAAGTTTTTTAGGATTTTGTAAATCAACACTTATACAACCACTATATCTAAAAAAGTCACCATAAAGCCAATGTTCAAAAAGTTCGTTTTTAGCTATCCAAGTTCCGTTTTTATTGTGTTTTTCAAAGACATTTTCCATAACTAGTATATCCAATAAAGAACGATGATTTATAGCATATAAGACTCTGTTTTGTTTAGGAATTTCACCTACAAGTTTTACCTCTATATTTAAATATTTTAAAATCTTATTTGAGTAAGTTTGCCTCTCAATAGATAGTTGTTTATATGCTTGTTTATAAGTTACAAATGGATGAAAATATGTTTTTTTAAAAATCTTTACATATTTTAGTCCAAGTCTAATCATAAATGTAATTTTTAATACCTGTTTTATCATCTATATTATTACCTCTAAATTAAAAATTAAATTATAACTAATTTTTTGTCAATGACATCTCTGTTTCCATAAGTTTTATCTCATCATTTGCATAAATTCTTATTTCATCGTCAGCTTTTAGCTTTTTAGCATCTATTTTATTTGTATAATCTATACTACTAAGTATATGTTTTATACAGTTTATACGAGCTTTTTTCTTATTATCAGAACGGATAATAGTCCAAGGTGCATGATCTGTATGAGATGCTAAAAGCATAGAATATTTTGCTATTGTGTATTTATCCCATAAACCTTGAGACTGTTCATCAACAGGGGAAAGTTTGTATTGTTTTAAAGGGTCTTTTCTTCTTTTTTCAAATCTTTTTTCTTGTTCCTCTTTAGATACAGAAAAGTAAAACTTTAGAATTTTAATATTAGAATTAACAAGCATTTTTTCAAATTCTGGTACTTCATGTAAAAACTCTTTATGTTCCTCTTGAGTACAAAAGCCCATAACAGGTTCAACTCCACCACGGTTATACCAACTTCTGTCAAACATAACTATCTCACCAGCTGATGGTAGATGTCCTGCATATCTTTGAAAATACCATTGTGTTTTTTCAGTATCACTAGGCTTGTTTAGTGCAACAACTCTAGCTCCACGAGGGTTTAAATGCTCTGTTATCCTTTTTATAGTACCACCTTTACCAGCAGCATCACGACCTTCAAAAATCATTAGAACTTTTTGACCTGTTTCTTTTATGTAATTTTGCATTTTAAGAAGCTCTATTTGAAGCATTCTCAATTCTTTTTCATACTCTAAAACTTCTGTTTTAACCCAAATAGAAACTCTTTTCTTCTTTTTATTTTTGTTTCTTTTTTCGTATTTTACTTTTATTTCTTCTTCTGTTTGTCTTCTATCATCATGAACAAGGTCTTTTATCTGTGTTTCATCTTTAAATTCATCTTCTATAATTTTTCTTTTTCTTCCCATTTATAAATATCCTTTGTTTAGATTATACAGTTTTTTGTTAAATGATTTATAATTTATTTAATTTCAATGGTAGCGTTAAAGCTCTTTTTATTATATTTAGAGGTGCTATCAATATATCTGTTGTTAATAATGTTTCAACTTTTGGATCATCTAAATTACCACTAAGTTTTACTCTTGTAGATAAAGAATCTTTATTGAGTATAATATACCCAACTAAGGGTATTTTAGAAAGGTTACTTCCTATATCAGATTTTAGTGTTAGATTCATATCTATATTATTTGTTAAAATATTTATATTTCCATTACCAACTATACTTAACTCTTTTGATTTTAAAAAAGCATCATATATACTAAAAATATTATTTTTTTGTTTAAATTTTATGTAAGAAGTTTTTACATATATACCATCTTTGTTAAAACTAGGAAGTGAAAAAGTTGCTAAAGATGGGATAGTATTTATAAAGGCTAAAGTATTATTTAATATTTTATATTTTAGTATTGTAGCATCTTGTAGATAAAGTTCACCAGCATATTCATCTTTTTTACCTCTTATTGAGAAACTAAAATTACCACCTTTAAAATCACTATTATCAAATAGTTTTTCTATAAAAGTATCATCAAAATTTGAACCATATAGATTGAATTTATCATCCTGATATGTAAATATTGCATGAGCATTATGATAGATTATTTCAGAAGAAATATTATTGTTTACAAAATTTAATTTGATTTTATTAGTAATTATTTTTTTCTTTTTTGATATAAAGATATCTGAATTATTTATATTTATATGTAAGCTTTTAAGTGATACTTTTTTTGTATCTTTATTATCAACTTTTTCTGATTTAATATTATTTAGAATCATTGGTAGATCTATAGATATATTGTTTATATATACAGTTTTTTGGTTTGTTTTTACATAAAAAGAGATTTCACTTTTATTTTTAAACAAACTATTAGAATTTTCATCTTTTATACTTAAATTATTTACATATAATGTTGTTGTTTTAGGATTAAATTCTATATTTGACAGAGCTATATTTAGATTATTATATTTGTAACTTATTTTATCTTTTGTTGATATTTTTATTGTTTTATCAAATACTAAATTTGCTTCTCCTTTTAGTTTATCTTTCAGGTTTAAAAATAAATTAGCTTTTTGTTCTTTTAAATTTACAATTCCATCTAACTTTGTATTAAATATTTTGTTTTTTATAGATATATTTTTTAGATCTATTTTTAATGTATCTAAGTTAAAGCCCAAGATAGTTTTGTCAATATAAAAATTATGTCCATCTATAGACCAATTTGACTTATCTATGTGTATTTTATCGTTATTTGGTCTAATTTTATATATAACATTAACTGGTTTTTGTAACTTTAAAGATAGATTATCTAAATTTATTTTTAATACATTAAAATTAATATCACCTTTTTTTTCTTTAGCATTATATTTAAATTTTACATTACTAAATGCTATATCTTTGTATTTAGCCTGCATATTATTAACTTTAACATCATAATTTTTTAGTAAAATCTTTGTATTAAATATATCTAAATTGAGACCAAGATAATCAAAGTTTGCTTTTTTAGTGGTAAAAATACCTTTTGATGTTATATCTATCGTTCTAAGATTTACTTTTAATTTTAAATTTGTTTTAATTTGCCCTTTTCTTTGTAAAAATGGTAGATTTATTTTATATGTGTTTAATATTTTTAATATATTTTTATCCAATTTTGTATCAAACAAAAGATACAATGTTAATAATTCTTCTTTTTTTGTAAAATCAATTTTTAACCAACTATTTCCAAGATATTTTTTATATGAATAAGCTTCTCTTGGTCTTATAAAAAATATACCATTTTTAAATTCTAAATCTGTTTTTTTTGTATGTATTGCATCTAAATTTTTGTGATATTTGTAGTCTAAATTATTTGCAGAAGCATTTACATATATATTTTTATATGCATTTTTAAGATTATTATATTTTAACCATCCATAAGCATCATATATAGATACTCTAGAAGTAGTTATCGCATCTCTTGCCCAGTATATTATAGCATCTGGAAGGTTTAATAAATTTATTATATATTTTATATCTTTAATCTCTTTTAGAGAATATAGTTTGTAAAAAAGTTTTTCTTTTGTTGAGTAAGCTAAAAGTTTTAATGAAGCATCATTATGTATCTTTACATTTATATTAACTGTAATATCTGAATCTAGATTATTAACTATAATGTTACCATTAATATGTATATCTCTTTGTTTATCATAAAAGTTATTGATTTTTAAATTTAATTTATTGTCTTCATATTTAAAATAAGTATTTAGAGAAATTTCCTTAGAAATTATTTTTAGATTATTTGATTTTTCTGTATAAGAAAGTGAGAAATTTAAGTTATCATAGATAATAGATTTTATTTTTATAGATTCAAATAAAGTTTCTATAAAAGTTGTTTTTGATATATAATTTTGTATATCTTTAAAAGTTATTTTAGATTTGGTATCTGATTTTGATATTTTGATATTTTCAATATTAATATTTATTTTTTTATCCCATTTTATGTATAATTGCTTTATATCAATATTTACAAAAGATACTTTATCTATAAGTAGTCCATTTTGTAAAACTAAAAACGAAATAGAAAGCATTAAAAATATGAATAATATAAAACTAACAATTATAAAATGGATTCTTGATATTGTTTTGATTATCGTACTGTCATTCATGTATTACCTAAATAAGCCTATAAATACCCCTGAAGTTTTATACATACCAAATGGGTCTATTAACAAGATTATAACACATTTAAGTAATAAAGGGATAGCTGTTTGTAAATTGGATTCTTTGATTTTAAGAGTTTTGGGTTCTCCTCAACATGGTTGGATTAATTTAGGTACAACAAAAATGACAAGAGGTGATTTTTTATATAAATTAACAAATGCAAAAGCAGCACTTCAAAACATAACATTAGTACCTGGTGAAACAACATATATGTTTTTAAATCAATTAGCAAATAATTTACATTTAGATAGAAATAAGTTACAAAAAGAATTTGAAAAACAAACATACATAAAAGAGGGTGCATTTGTTCCAAATACATATAGATTACCAATAGGTATAAAAGAAAAGGAATTAATTCATATTTTATTGACACATTCTTTAAAACAGATGAAAAAATTATCTATAAGATTTTTTGGAAATTATAATCCTAAAAAATGGTTTGAATATGTAACTATAGCCTCAATAATACAAAAAGAATCAGCTAGTGTAGAGGAGATGCCCCTAGTGAGTTCTGTTATATATAATAGGATACGAAAAGGTATGAGATTACAAATGGATGGAACTTTAAACTATGGAAAATTCTCACATCTAAGAGTTACTTCAAAAAGGATACGCGAAGATAAAAGTTTTTATAATACTTACAAATACAGAGGTATCCCTAAATATCCAGTATGTAATGTTAGTTTTGAAGCTATTCGTGCAGCTGTATTTCCAGCTAAAACAAATTACCTCTATTTTATGAAGTCAAAAAATGGTACACATGATTTTAGTAGTAACTATTCTACACACTTGCGTAACATTCGGCGTGCTACAAAATGAAACAAAGTAAATATTATCTATCTTAGTGATATGATTCTGGTTATAAACTTTTATTGAGGATTAAAAATGTCAAAAATCATTTGGTCAAAGATTGATGAAGCTCCGGCTTTAGCAACTTATTCGTTATTACCTATCGTTAATGCTTTCACTAAAGCAGCAGGTGTTGAAGTAGTTACTAGTGATATTTCACTAGCTGGTAGAGTATTAGCTGCTATGGGTCTTGCAAAAGATGAATTATCAGAATTAGGTAAGGTTGTTTTACAACCAGATGGTAACATCATTAAACTTCCAAATATTTCTGCTTCTATTGGTCAGTTAAAAGACTGTATCGCTGAGCTTCAAGGTCAAGGTTATGATATACCTGATTTTCCTGAAAACCCAGCAAATGCAGAAGAAGAGGCTATAAGAGCTAAGTATAATACTTGTTTAGGTTCAGCAGTTAACCCTGTTCTTCGTGAAGGTAATTCAGATCGTCGTGCTGCTAAAGCTGTTAAGAAATTTGCTCAAAATCATCCTCATAGGCTTAAACCTTTTGCTGAAAATTCAAAAGCTTATGTTGCTCATATGGCTGGTGATGGTGACTTTTATGGTAACGAGAAATCAGTTACTATAGATAAAGCACAAAAAGTTACTATCGCTTTAAATGGTAAAGAATTAACTACTATTGATGCTCTTGATAAAGAGATACTAGATGGTACTTATATGTCAGTTGCTAAACTTAAGTCTTTTATAGCTAAGTCTATCGAAGATGCTAAGAAAAATGGTGTTTTATGGTCTATCCACCTTAAAGCTACTATGATGAAAATCTCTGATCCTATTATGTTTGGTCATGCATTTACAGTATTTTTCCAAGAAGTATTTGATAAATATGCAGATGTTTTTGCTGAATTAAATGTTAACCCTAACTTAGGTATGAGTGATTTAGAGAAGAAAATTGCTGGTCATGCAAAAGAAGCAGAGATCAAAGCAGCATTTCAAGCAGTAGTAGAGTCTGATAATCCAGAAATCGCTATGGTTGATTCTGATGCAGGTAAAACTAACTTCAATGCTTCAAATGATGTTATCATCGATGCTTCTATGCCAGTTGTAGTTCGTGAAGGTGGTAAGCAGTGGAATAGAAAAGGTGATGCAGTAGAGTGTGTTGCTGTAATTCCTGATGCTACTTATGGTATGTTTTATGAAGAGATGGTAAACGACTGTGTTAAAAATGGTCAATACAATGTATCAACTATGGGTTCAGTTGCTAATGTTGGTCTTATGGCTCAAAAAGCTGAAGAATATGGTTCTCATCCTACAACTTTTGAACTTGCAGAAGCTGGAAAAGTTACTGTAACTGCTGAAGATGGTACTGAATTAATGTCTTTTGATTGTGAAAAAGGTGATATTTGGAGAATGTCTCGTGCTAAAGATATTCCTATAAAAGACTGGGTTCGTTTAGCAGTTGAAAGAGCAAGTATTGAAAAAGTTCCAACAATTTTTTGGCTAGATGAAAACAGAGCTCACGATGCACAAATGATATTAAAAGTAAATGAGTATTTAAAAGATTTAGATACTGATGGTTTAGATATTCAGATAATGGAAATTGCTACGGCTACTAGATTTACAAATGCTAGAGTTAGAGAGGGTAAAAATACTATTGCTGTAACTGGTAATGTTCTTAGAGATTATCTTACAGATATGTACCCAATTTTAGAGCTTGGAACATCTGCTAAGATGCTTTCTATCGTTCCACTTTTAGCTGGTGGTGGTCTGTATGAAACAGGTGCTGGTGGTTCTGCTCCTAAACATGTTGATCAGTTCTTAAAAGAGGGTCATTTAAGATGGGACTCATTAGGTGAGTTCTTAGCACTTG
>JAMOQV010000009.1 GCA_027068615.1 Helicobacteraceae bacterium
TAACACTCCAAAGATTTTTGATAGTTTCTGCTATATAAAACTCTCTTTTATCTGCATCATCTATGCGAATAAGTAGTTTATAATGACTCCAACTCAATTGTGAATACAGTGTGTTCACAATTGGAAAAACCTTATAAAATTGTAAAAATAGATACAATTGTCTATATGAATACCCACTACCATACTTTGGTTCTAACTCATTTGAAAGAGTTTTAATAAGCTTTTTACCATAATCAGCTCTTGTCTTTTGTTTTTGAATCTCATTAAATATCTTTTCACCTATTTGCCAATAAAGCACTACTCTTTGAAAATCAACTGCTTTTATAGCTTTTTGTTGAGCTGTTGAGATTAGTTTTTGTAGTTCATTTATAAGTGTATTATTGCTAATATTACTCATCACTATCCCCTAAAAGTAATCTTCTTTTCTTTAAAAGCTCTTTTTCTAACTCCTGTGTAGTTGGTAAAAATGGTAGATACTTTGAGCTAAAAAGCTGTTTACTATCACTTAAAACTGAGTATTTTGCAACTGCTTTTGAACTCTCACTACATAAAATCAACCCTATGGTAGGATTATCATCTTCGTTTTTTTTGAATTTATCATAAACTCTTACATAAGTATCCATCTGCCCTACATCTTGATGTGTTAATTTTCCTAATTTTAAATCTATAAGTAAAAAACATTTTAGTTTAAAGTTGTAAAAAACTAAGTCTATATAAAAGTCTTGCTCCTCTACACTTAACCTCTCTTGTCTTGATACAAATGCAAAACCACGACCAAGTTCAAGTAAAAATTGTTGTAAGTTATTTATAAGAGATTGTTCTATATTTGATTCTAACAAACTTTGAGAGGGTAGATTTAAAAAATCAAATATATAAGGGTCTCGTAATATATCTTTTGGACTTAATGCTAAAGGTTTAGTTTTTTCTTCTGCTTCTTGCTTTAGAGGTGATTTTTCTTGACTTGAAAGTAATCTTTCATAATAAAGCTTAGATATTTGTCTCTCTAAGGCTCTTACACTCCAACTATTTTCTATGGCTTCTTTTATATACCACTCTCTAGCTTCTTTATTTTCTATTTTTATTATTTTAATATAATGACTCCAACTCAATTTAGGAGACAGTGTCTCCCAAATTGGAAAAGTAGTATAAAATCGTCTCATATTTCTAAGGTTTGATACATCAAAACCTTTACCAAACTCTTTAGTTAGTTCATAAGAGATAGCTTGAAGTTGTGCTTTACCATATTTCGCTCTTTTTTCTCCCTTTTGTTCATCTTCTACCAACATCTTACCTATTTGCCAGTATGTTTGTACCATTGTTGTATTTATAGTTGTTACAACTTTTGTTTTTGCTTGATTTATAATAGTTTTTAGTTCATTGATTAGATTTGTGTTTATAATTTCACCCATCTTATAACCCCAATATCTCTTTGATAAGTCCATCGCTTTGACTCTCTAACTCTAGTATATCTTTTGTAACCTCTTCAAGGCTTCTTAATGGTTTATGTTTATAAAAGTACTTGTTAAAACTTATCTCATAGCCTATCTTTACACTATCTAGGTTTATCCAAGCTTCTTCTACATGGGGTTTTACCTCTTTTAAAAAGTAACTTTGTATATCATCATTTAGAGGTATATTTTCACTATCTCTTATATCTGTATGTGCTTCATACTCTATATACTCATTTTTATTTTTTGTTTTGTAGTAACCAAAGTTTTCAAGTTCATCTTCTTTGCATTTTAGATGCTCAAGTAGTGCTTTTAGTTTGTCATTGCTTAGTTTATGTACTTTTTTTACCACTTTTATAGCATCTTCATCATACCAACTTATTGCATTTAGGATGCTATTTTTTTCTGTAGCACTTAGTTTTATATTTTGCTTTTTTAAAACTTTATCAACTTCTACTTTAAAGATATTAAAATCATCTGATATACCTTCTTCTATATACTCTTTAAGAGTGTTAGCTACATCTATATAGTTTTGATGTTTAGTCCATAAAGTTTGAGATAGTAAAGATTTTTTTTGTTTAGCTTTTAGGTTTATCTCCTCTTTTTCACAAAATTCTAAAATCTCTTTTTCATAACTTTTTATATCTTTATAAA
>JAMOQV010000010.1 GCA_027068615.1 Helicobacteraceae bacterium
ATTAACCCCTTCTTCTAAGATAAGAGTATTGTCACTACCTTTAGATATAACTGTACAACCTACTATTTTAGCTTTTTTAGATATTTTAAGAGTTAGACTACCTTTTAATCTTATCTTATTTCTAATCTTTTGTACTAGTGTAAATCTTCTCATATAATTTTTCCATCTGAATATCTTTGTTAAAAACTTTTTTCACTTTATTGTACCCCTCTAAAGCTATCTTTCGTTTTAATTTCTCATCTTTATACAGCAACTCTATCTTATCAGCTAAAGCAGAACTATCCCTCTCAAACAAAAGACCATCAACCCCATCTTTTATAATCTCTAGTGGACCACCTTTATCTACAGCTATCACACACTTTTTATTTGCCATAGCTTCTATAACCACAAGACCGAATGTTTCATTTGTTGTCGCTAAAACAACTGCATCAAAAAGTTGCATATATTCATTTACATTATCAGTAAATCCACTAAATAAAACTTTATCTTCTAGTTTATATTTTTTTACTTCTGATTTTAATCTATTTTGATATTCATCATTCATAGAACTACCAACTATAAAAGCTTTGATATCCATATCTTTTAATTTAACCATAGCTTCAACAAGCAGATGTTGACCTTTACCCTCTTCTATTCGACCAATAATGCCAACTATAAACTCATCTTTTAAATTGTATTGTTTCTTTAACTCTTGTACTTTTTTATCATCTATATTTGGTGTTTCTACCCCTAGATAAACCATCTCTATATCTGGTCTTATATCTTGTGGAATATACTTTATAAGTTGTTCTTTAACCTCTTTTGTTACAGCATGTATCATATCTATATGACTATAGAGCCATTTATGGTAAAAATCACTTTTAAATCTTGTCATCCTCATATGTCTTGATTGAACTATCTTTGGCTTTTTCCTACTTAAGAGTTTTGCTAAAACAACAGTTGTAATATCTCTAGTCCAATGAAAATGTATAATATCAATACCTTTTTCATCTATAAATTTAGCAAGTTTTAAAGCTGGTATAAATGGAAAAAATTTATCTCTTTTTAATGTAGTTTTTTTTTCACTTAAAATGATTTTATCCAATTTTTTATCAGGAGCTACACATATATAACAATCTGTTTCTTTTTCAAAAGATTCAAAACTACTTTTAACAAATAACTCCAACCCACCAAGAGCAGGAGATAAACAAAATTCTAGTATTTTTAGTTTCAAAAAAATAGCCTTTTAAATTTTTAGTGATTATATAATATTTTTGGTATAATTCACATAACATGATAAAGTACACAATAAATAAACATTATATAAATTTCAAAGATTTTTTATTAGATATAAAAAAATATTTTGAAGAAGATTGTAATACAATCCATAAAGCAAGAAATGAACTAAAAATAATAAACTATGGTGCTAAAGATACAGTTGTAAAATCTTTTAAAATCCCACATCCACTAAATCGTATAGTTTATTCATTTTTTCGCTCAAGTAAAGCTAAAAAATCTTATAATTACTCTTTAAAACTAGAAGATTTTACACCTAAGCCCATTGGTTATATAGAATTTTATTCATCTTTTTTACTAAAAGAGAGTTACTTTGTGAGTGAAAAATTTGATTATGATTTTACCATAAGAGAACCTTTACTTGATGATAATTTTAAAGATAAAAAAGAGATTTTAAAAGCATTTGCTAGATTTACCCTACAACTACATAATGCAAATATATTCCATAAAGATTATTCACCTGGTAATATACTTATAAAAAAAGATAAAGGCAACTATATATTTAAAATAGTTGATATAAATAGAATGGGATTTTTTAAACTTTCCATTGATGATAGAGCTAAAAACTTTTCAAAACTTTGGGCTAGAGATGATGAACTTGAGATTATAGCAACTGAATATCAAAAACATTTTGATGCAACAGATGATTTTATACAAAAGGTTTGTTTTTACTCAAATAAAAACAAAAAAATTAAAAACTTTAAAAAAAGACTAAAAGGTAAAAAAGTTAATGATTAGTCATATATCTTGTGTAATCATAGTAAAAGATGCTCAAAATACAATAGCAGATGTTTTAAATGCTCTAAAACCTTTTAATGAT
>JAMOQV010000011.1 GCA_027068615.1 Helicobacteraceae bacterium
AAACTTTGCTTAACGATACTAGTATCGCCAAGCAAAGTTTGCCTCAAATCTAAACCTTTTAAATGTTGTTGGCTATGAAGTTATTTATGCTCTCTTACTTAAAAGTGCTACTGTCATACTAGCTTGGTTATTTTCAAGAACTATAACTGTTATATCTTCTAAAGGAACAGTTATAGTTGCATCATCTTTTGGCTCATACACAAGTTGTAAGTTTTTCATACTAAGCCTACACGGCTTAGTAACAAGTATGGTTCTCCATGCACTCATAATCATCTCCTACTTTTTAGCTTTTTTTAGTTTTCTACCCTCTTTTATAGTGCCTTGCCTTTTCTCTTTTTTTACCTCTACATAGTTTCCTAGTGCATCTACTTGGTATTTTTTTATATACTCTAATGAACCTGTTGAATATCTATTTTCTTTTTTGTCTAAAGTAGATTTATAATGTTCTAGTACATTAAATCTACCATCCCCCTCTGCAAAATGTAAATATCCAAATACCAACTTGTCTTTTAATTTCATCTCTATTAAATCATTTTTAAAAATTGAAAATAAAAAATGATAACTATCATCAATAATTTTATTTTTAATAGTTATATTCTTTAACTCATCTTTAATAAAATCTATAGGATATAAATATACAAAATGATATTTTCCATTTTTTTCAAATATATCTATTCTCTTTACTTCTCCATTTTCTACTAAACCACCATTAATTAAAACTCCTTTTGATATATTCATACTACTTCTATAAGACATATCTTTATTAAGTTTTTTTAATTCTTTATCCTTCTCTATTTTCTTTAACTCTTCATTCTTATTTATATGACAATATGCTCTATATGGCAATTGACTATGAACAGCACCACTAATTTTTCTTCTAGGCATCTGAGAAACAAATATCTCACTAACACTCTCTTTGACTTTCTCTCCAAAATGCTCTAAAGGTGTTATAAACCTAAGTTCTTTTGACTTCTCCTCTTTTGTTTTATAGATATAACCCTCTCTTTTTGCTGATACACTTGAGAGTTTTTGCACCATAGACTGAGTAGAAAAAGCAAGTATAAGTGCATCTTCTGCATGGTGTAGATGGTTGTCTCTGTTTTTATCTCCCACTCCCCATTTATAACGAAGCTGAGAAGTTAGCATCCCATTCATAGTAAATATATGTCTTTTCATATTTGATTCTTTAAAAGCTATATGAGATTCCATATAGTTTTTTATAAATTTAGATATGTATGAGGTGTCGTTTTTATTTCTATCTTTAAAAGCTATCTCACTACTCTCATCAAAGTTAGTTTTTAAAAGCCTACCTTTTTTAGCTTGTTTTAGGTTTTTAAAACTCTCTACCCTTTGTTTAAACTCATAAAATCTCTCTTCACCCATATACTCATAAGGGATTTTATTACCTTTTTCTTGGTTCTCTTTTGTTAAACATAAAACTTTGTTATTTAAACTATCATCTAGTGAACGGCTATATGGTAGTATATGATCTATCTCCGTTGCATAAGGGTCTTTTAAAACTTCAGGCTTTATCTCCTTACCACTATAGATGCAGTAACCATTTTGCTCACTCCAAAGTCTAAACTTTAAAAGTTCCTTTGCATTTGGTTCATACCCTAAAATCTCAGTAGCATGATTTCTAGCTTCCTCTTTTGCATCTCTAAATTTTCCTTGCTCTTTTTCTATCTTTTTTCTGTCATCATGTGATTTTTTTATATCTCTTGTAAACTCTATATGCACGGCATCAATAGCTCCATACTTTCTAGCTATAGCATTATAAACTAGCCTCATCTGTGCTATAGCTCTTTTTACAACAGGGTTTGTCATCTCCACATTTTCCTGTTTGCTTAGTGGTGGAAGCAAAAGAGTTTTTTCACCTTTAAATATCGCTTGAAAATCATACCCAGCTTTTTCACAAGCCTTATCATAATCATCACCATTTTCTAAATGTGGGATAATATTTCTTAAAGCCTTATTGCTAAGGTGTCCAAACTGTGAAAAAGAGATGCCAACAAGTGCATCACAAACTTTTTCATCATCTACTATCTTACTTAGTTGCTCTTTTGACTTTGCATCATCTTTTTGAGTTGTTA
>JAMOQV010000012.1 GCA_027068615.1 Helicobacteraceae bacterium
TAGCAGAGTTTCTAGCACTACCAAAAGAGAAACAATGGGCATACCAACAAGACTTAAAAGCAAGATTAGATTACAAAAATGTAATGGATTATGCAAAAGAGATGGCTAAAGAGGAAGGTCTAAAAGAGGGTCTGAAAGAAGGTTTAAAAGAAGGTTTAAAAGAGGGTTTAAAAGAGGGTTTAGAAAAAGGGCTAGAACAAGGGCTAGAACAAGGAAAAGAGGAAGCTAAGATAGAGATAGCAAAATCTCTTTTAGATGTATTAGATGATAAAACTATATCTTTAAAAACTTCACTATCTGAAGATATAATTAAAAAGTTAAGAGTAAAAAATTGAATATTTTAGTAGTTCGTACAGATAAGCTAGGGGATTTTATAACAGCTTTACCTGCTATAAATGTTTTAAAAAATTATAACTCTAAAAATAAAATTATAGTTTGTATAGCTCCACTTAACAAATCATTAGCAGAAGCTTGTGATTTTATAGATGAAATTATAATCGATAATGGACAAAGTGTATTTGAACTTTCTCATAGTTTTAAAGATGCAAAAATTGATGCTTGTGTTACACTTTTTTCAAATACAAGAGTAGCATTTGCACAGTTTTTAGCAAAGATTCCAAAAACTATAGCACCAGCTACCAAAATAGCTCAAGTTTTTTATACAAACCGTATTAAACAAAGAAGAAGTGAAGTTAAAATGGCTGAATTTGAATATAACCTAGAACTTACAAAAGAGCTTTTTCCTGATATAGATTTAACTTATAAGCAACCACTTTTAGAATTTAAAGATGTAGATAAAAAGTATAAAGATTATATCTGTTTTCATGTTGGTTTTGGTGGTAGTAGTGATGCAAACTGGACTTTAGATGAGTATGAGATTTTAATTCGTGAAGTTTTAAAAAATAAACAAAATAAAGTTATTCTTACATTTGGTCCTGATGAAAAGCATCTATTAGAAGATATGAAAAAAAGATTTAAAGATGATAACATTGTATTGTATCTTTCAACTGATGGACTTGTTGAATTTGCAAAACTTATAAGTACATTTAAGGTTTTTATATCTACATCTACAGGAACTTATCATCTTGCATCTCTTGTTGGAACTAAAACTATAACTTTTTTTGCAGATACACTTTTTGCAAGTCCAAAAAGATGGAAAAGTATAGGTGATGAAAAGTTACAACAACATTATATGATACCACAAGATAAGACAGATAGAGTTAATATGTTTGAAAAAATTAATAGACTTCTTGCATAACCTCTTACAAAAAATATATTGCTTATAGCACATCACTTTTTTATATTTTTAGATAGTTCTCTATTTAACTCATAAAGCTTCATATACTTATAAAAGTTGGTAGCCATATGTGAAAAAGCTATGATTAGACCAGCATATCCATCTAAAAAGCCTTTTTTTAAAAAATATGTTTTAAAAAAAGAAAAGTAAGCATTAAGTATGGCTTTTAGTGGGGATGAAGATTTTTTACCAACATTATCTTGAGCAAATATAGTTGAGTATCTATCTAGTTTTATGATAAAATCACTTATATTTGAGTATGGATAATGTTTTACTTCCCCTTTTATATGAATGATATTTAAGTTTTTTTTGATGATTTTTTCATGAACTTTAGTATCTGTAAAGTTTGTTATATCTTTATTGTATATTCTTACTATGATATCGTTACCCCAGCAATGTTTGATGGGTGTTTTTTTATAGTAGTTTGTTCTATCTATAGTATATAAATTGTTTTTATCTAAATCTATTTTTTTAAGATTTTGAATAAATTCTTCACTTATAACTTCATCAGCATCAAGAGATAAAATCCAGCTATTTTTTGTATATTTTGAAGCTTCATTTTTTGTTATCCCAAAGCCATTAAAAATACCATCTATGATAGTTACATTTTTATATTTTTTAGCTATATCTTTTGTTTTATCTGTTGAATTATTTATATATAAAACAATATCATTAAAAGGTTTTAGAGCATTTAAAACATCTGCTATTGTATTTTGAGCATCTTTTACTATGATTACACAAGATATATGACTAATCATTAACTTTTTTACCTTTTAGTCTTTTTTTAAAGTTTTT
>JAMOQV010000013.1 GCA_027068615.1 Helicobacteraceae bacterium
AACTCTTTTTGGCAGAGGTAACATATTTTTGTTGCTACGATTTGTTAACTTGCTTGTAAGTGTGTAGATTCTTCTTTTAGTCTTTCAGCTATCCATACTTTTATGATAGATTGTCTTGTAACACCTACCTTTTTTGCTTCTTTATCTAGTGATTCTATAACCCACTCAGGAAAATCAACATTTACTTTTTTAGTTTCTGTTTTTAAAGCATTTGGTCTTGTTGCTTTTGAGAAGTCAAGATATTCAGTTATATCTTCACCATTATCAAATTTTTCATCAAACTCTTTAGCTGTTATTGTTTTCATAGTTTTTCTCCTCATTTTTTCTACATCTTCTGACACTTATAATTCTATAAGTATCTTCTCTTAATGTAAATATAGCTACAAAGCATTTAGTGAGTATCTTAGAGATAATAGCATAACGAATTTCACCATCAACAATATTAGCAGGTACAACAAGAGCATCTTCATCTTGCCAAAGCTTTTGAGCTTCTACAAAATCTATTTTATGTTTTTCTTTATTGATTTGGCTTTTCTTTTCATCATACTCAAATTTCACATAAATCCTTTTGTATTAAGTATGAAAAGTATACTTTAATTATACTTTGTTTGTCAAGGCTTGATTGTTTTTGTGGAAGTTAACGGTTAAGTACAAAAATATGTTACCTGCTTTTGAGTTTTAAAATACTTAAATTGCTTTAAAGTTTCTAAGCAATTTTAAACTTTTTCGGCAGAGGTAACATATTTTTGTTGCTACGATTTGTTATGTGGCTTTGTTCTTTATGGTCAATAAAGTTTCAACGGAAGTCAGTTTAGCTTTTGTGGGTTTTACTGTTTTTGCTTTTAGTGAACTTTCTAACTGATAAGTTTTTTTAGTTTGCTGTTAGCAAATATATTTTTGAACTAATCTTTTCAGAATTATTTTTGTTTGTAAAAACCACTTAACTCTAAGCTTGGTGCTTTGGTTGACACATAACGGCTGAGTACAAAAATATGTTACCTGCTTTTGAGTTTTGAAATGCTTAAACCACTTTAAAGTTTCTAAGCAATTTTAAACTTTTTTGGCAGAGGTAACATATTTTTGTTGCTACGATTTGTTATGCTTATGATTTATTTAAGAGTTCTGTATTTTTATTAATTTGTTTTTGCATAAAATTTAATTTATTTTGAAGCCTAATATTAGAATATATTACTATCAATGCTGTTATAAATGCTAAAGTTTTTTTAAACTTTCATATTTATTATTTTTATCTAAAAAAGATATTAATAAAACAATAAATGAAATTGTTAATATAACAAAAGCTACAAATAAATCAATGCCTATTAGTAGTCCTGCTTGAAATATTCCATATTCATTCCAAATAAACAATATGATAAATAAAAATATAAATACTTTTAACAATAATTTTTCATTATTATTTGCCCAATCTAAGATATTTCCCATCACTTACACACCCACGGATGTTCTCTACATAACACATCTAAAGCTTTTTCAGCATTGGGTTCTCCAAGCTCTGCAGCTTTTTTGAAATATTTATAACTTTTAGTATAACTTGGAACATAATAGTACAGCACTCCTGCATTTAGATAACATTCACTTAAAGATCCTTTTGCTTTATGTTTTGAGTTTGGTGTTTTTTTAATTAATTTAATAGCCTTTAAACAAGGTTCTACATTGGCCTTCCTTGGATGAAGGGTGGCTTCTTTTTCACATTTGAAGACTTCTTTGAGCCATTTTTGCTTCGCCATTGCTATGGAATTGTCAAATTCTACTTCTTTATATTGTTGTCCTGCAAACCCATTTTGTGCTAACATCAATAGCACACCTAAAACTATTCTCTTCATGAGAGCCTCCTAAAATTAAACTAACTATTTTATTGAAATAGCTATGTTCAATTCTTGGAATTTTTTGAAGAACTGAGCATAACGGTTGAAGATAGCCAATAAGTCGCCTTTGGTGACTTATTGGCTACTCTGTCTTGTTATACAGCTACTTTATGATGTTCAACTTGCATTATTTTATCAGCTAACCAAGTCTTTATAATCGCTTGACGACTTACGCCTATATGTTGTGCTTCTTCATCAAG
>JAMOQV010000014.1 GCA_027068615.1 Helicobacteraceae bacterium
AGATACAACACCTTTTATAATCAACTCTTTAGATGATGTTAAATTTGACCTTATTTATGGTTCTATATTGGCTAGTATTATTATATTTTTCTTTTTAAGAAACTTTACTATCACTTTTGTATCGGCTCTTGCTATACCAACCTCTATACTTGGTACTTTTGCTTTGATGAATTATATGGGCTATAACCTTAACAAGATGACACTTATAGGTCTTACTTTAGCTATAGGAATTATTATAGATGATGCCATTGTTATTGTAGAAAATATCTATAAAAAGATGGAACAGGGTATGGGTAAGCTTCAAGCATCTTTTGAGGGAACAAAAGAGATGGCATTTGCCATACTTGCTATATCTTCTATGCTTTTAGCCGTTTTTATACCAGTTAGCAATATGAGTGGCATCGTTGGAAAGTTTTTTGAGAGTTTTGCTATGACAGTTGGTTTTGCTATTATCATATCTTATACCATAGCTCTTAGTTTTATACCTAGTATCAGTGCTAGAGTTTTACATAAAGGGGAAAATAGATTTTATAATCTTACTGAGCCTATATTTAAGATTTTAGATAAAACTTATGAAAAATTACTGAAAATAACACTAAATTTTAAATGGATTTCACTTCTTTTAGTTTTAGTTGTTTTTGTTGGGTCTTTGTCTTTGTTCCCAAAAATTGGTATGGATTTTTTACCAAAAGAGGATAAAAGTAAATTTCAAATAAAACTAAAAGCTCAAGCTGGTATAAGCTTAGATGAGATGATAAAACAATCTAAAAAGATAGAAAAAGTTGTAAATCAAAATAAAAATGTAGTTTTTACAACTCTAAATATCGCTTATAACTCTGCAAGAGAGATAAATAAGGCTCTTATATATGTAAAACTAAAACCAAAAGACAAACGAGAACTAAGACAAGATGAGGTTATATAACAGTGTAGGGATGATTTAAAAAGTTTCTCAAAAGAGATGTTTATAATTGTATCTGCTATACCAACTATAAAAGGTGCTGGTGCTGATGTACCTTTTCAGATAGTTTTAAAATCAGACTCATTTGAAGATTTACAAACAGCTAAAACAAACTTAGTAAATTACTTAAAGAAAAAAGATGGTTTTGTAGATATAGATACAAATCTTGATAAGCCAAATCCACAGTACAACATAGAGATACTAAGGGAAAATACAAACCGTTTAGGTATAAGTGCTTCACAAATTGCACAAGTTATATTAACAGCATTTTCAAGTGATTTGGAGATTTCACATTTTTATAAAGATGCAAAACAGTACAACATAACACTAAGAGTTTCAGATAAAACAAGACAAAATCTACAAAATCTAAAAAAACTACAAATCCGTGCTAAAAATGGACAACTTGTTTATCTTGATGGGTTAATCAAAATCAAAAAAGATTATGCTCAATCAACTATATATCATTATGATAGACAAAGATAAGTAAGTATATATGCTGATTTACATGGTCTTGCATTAGGTTCTGCTATAAAATACACTGAAGAAAAACTATCTGAACTTTTACCAGCTGGTGTAACATACCGTTTTACAGGTTTTGCAGAGGAGATGGGTAAAACAAACAAAGCTTTTGCATCTGCTATAAGTATAAGTGTTATACTGATGTTTATCATACTTGCGATACTTTATGAGTCATTAGTTCAGTCTTTTATTATTATGGTGGCACTTCCACTTAGTATAGTTGGTGTTATGATAGCCCTTTATCTAACAAAACTACACTTTTCACTTTTTGTTATGATAGGGTTTATGTTACTTATGGGTATGGTTGGTAAAAATGCAGTTTTAATCGTTGACTTTGCAAACAGTGCTGTTAAAAAAGGTAGCTCGACAGATGAAGCACTTATAGAAGCGGGTGAGAAAAGACTTCGTCCAATTTTAATGACAACTTTTGCTATGTTACCTCTAGCTATTGGAGATGGAGTAGGGAGTGAGACAAAAGCACCTATGGCTATATCTATCATCGGTGGTTTGATTAGTTCTATGGTGCTTACACTTTATATAAGCTAGTAAGTCCTACGGATAATTGGCTTAGAAAGTTTTATGAGGTCGGTAGAGTTTAAGCCCAT
>JAMOQV010000015.1 GCA_027068615.1 Helicobacteraceae bacterium
TTATGATGTTATATCAAAAGAGACTTTTTCTTTAGGATCTGACTTATGATGCATAGATGATTTTAAAAAATCTATCTTTTTTTTCATTTTATTTATATCATGTATGGTTTTATTTTTTAGAGAGATTAACATATCACGAGCTTGTTTTATAAGTATAGAAGCCTCCTGCATCTCTTCAATTGTATCAAATTTTGGTAGATTGGATACAAGTTCTTCTAAGTGTTTTATATCGTTTTGCACTAAAGCAATTTTAAATTTATTTAACCACATTACTTACCATTTACAGCCATCTCTATTTGTTGTTTTAAAGATGAAAAAGAATTATTCATTTGACTAATTATACCATCATAAGCAGCATATCTAGCCGTCATAGAATCATATCTTGAATTTAAAAAATCTAAAGCTCTTTGTTTACTAACTTCTAGTTGGCTACTCTCTTTAGATAAGCCATTATTTATAGTTGTTATTGTTCCATTGGTGGATGTAAATGAATTTATTTTATTATATAGTTTTTTAAAAATTCCATCCGTTCTTGTAATAGAATCGTTATCATTAACAGTTGTTTTACCACTAAAAAAATTTTTTACACCTTCAGGATCATCTGACATTTTTTTATCAAATACTGAACTATCAAAAGTTAGTTTTCCATTTCTACCCAAAGATATACCAAATTGAGATAAACCTTCATTAGTATTTGAATCTCTTGAAGTTAAAAGAGTTTTTAAATCTCTTCCTATGCTATTTATGGAATTATTCCCATTAAATAAACCAATTTTTCCTGCATCAACATCTGCTAAAGTCATAGCATCTAGTTGTTTTTGCATACTATTAAAACTATCTACAAAAGCTTCTAATTCATCTTTTATAGGTTGAGCATCTTGAGATATTGATATATTTGCACTAGCATCTTCTGTTTGAAGTTTTATGGTGATACCAAATTTAATATCATCTATTTTATTTGTACTTCTAGTTAATTCTATACCATTGTATTTAAATGTAGCATCTCTTGCTGTTTGGATATCTGTTGCATCTCCACTATCGGTAGTTGAATTATCTGTTAATTTTGTACTCAAATTCTTATCATCACTATTATCCTTTATAGAGATATCTTTATCTTCTCCTGGATTTTTAGCTGTTAATACTAATTCGTATTTATTATCTTTATTTTTAATAATACTTGCAAAAACATCAGCACTTGCATCTGTATCATCATTTATCATATCTGCTAAATCTTGCAATGAAGTACTATCTGTATAATCAAAATCAAAACTATCATCACCCACTTTAATAGTTAATGAACCGTCCCCTGTAGCGATACTATCTGATTTGTCATCAAATGCATCTGATTTTAAAATATCATCTTTTAAGCTATCGTCAATATTTCCATCTAAATCAACTAAACCAATTTGTTGGTCTTTTCCTGTTTTATCTGATGTTATAATAAGGCTATATTTATCATCAGATAGTTGTAATATACTAGCTGTTACATCATCTCCAGCTATATCATTGATTTTAGTTTTTAAATCATCATAAGTCATATCGCTATCATAGTCTATTTTGTAATCAGTTCCATCTATATGGAGATTATAAGTACCAGAATCAGAAGCTATTTTATCATCTGATGATGAAAATGTACCACTTTGAACTACACTTTTTTTGGCAAGTGCAACATCAGATATAGAAAAATCTTGTATACCTACACCATCTTTTACTGTTACTTCTACACCTGAGTTATTACCACTAACCGTTCTTTTTTCATATAAAGAGTCATCTTTTAGTGATGAAGCAGAACCTTCAAGAGTTGTAGATAAGCTTGATAATAGATCAAGAGATTTTATTTTTTTTTCGTTTAATTCTATTTTATTTTCTATAGGTTTAACTGTTAAAGTCTTATCATTATCTTTTAGTTTACTTATAGTGTCTGCTGATAATACACCTGAAGAACCTATACCAAGAGAACTTATTTCACCAGCCATCTTAAATCCTTTTTATACATATATTGAAGTCATATCGGTCTTAATAGATTTTTTTTTAATTATTAGACTTCTTGCATAACCTCTTACAAAAAATATATTGTTTATAAGAGGTTATGCAAGAAGTCTATTTATTTTAGATATAATACCTCATTATATTAAAAATAAGATAATAAGGTATATAAAATGGTAGAAATATCTTTTAGTTTAACTTACCTTCAAATATATATCATTACGATAAGTTTTATATCATTTTGTTACTATGCTTATGATAAGATTCAGGCTATACAAAACCTAAAACATATCCAAAGAGTACCAGAAGTAAGACTACTTTTTACAACACTTATAGGTGGTACTATTGGGTCTTTAATATCTATGGTTTTATTTAGACATAAGATAAAAAAACCATCTTTTATGATAAAGTTTTTTATAATTTTTATTATTCAGTTAATCATAATATTTTTATATTTTCAAGGATATATCACACTATGGTAAATCTAAATAGTTTTGATGATATGATAGGTCAAGAACATTTAACCTCAAAAGAAGCACCTCTTAGAAGACTTTGTGAGAAAAATGCACTGAGTCATAGTTTTTTATTTGGTCCTGCAGGGTGTGGCAAGACCTCTTTAGCTCGTATAATTGCTAAAGTATTAGATATGCCATTTTATGAGTTTAATGCAACCTCTATAAAGATAGAACAATTAAGAAAGATTTTCCAACAATATACAAATGCACTTCAAAAACCGTTGATTTTTATAGATGAAGTACATCGTTTAGCAAAAAATCAACAAGAGGTTTTACTTCCTGTTATGGAAAATAATTCTATACTACTTATAGGTGCTTCTACTGAAAATCCTTACTTTTCACTAACATCAGCTATCCGTTCGCGTTCTATGCTTTTTGAGTTATACTCTGTTAGATATGATGCTTTAAAAATATTATTAGAAAAAAAATTACAAACTTTAGGATTATCTTGTGATGATGATGCAAAAGAATATCTTATAAAAAGTAGTGGTGGAGATATCCGTGCTATGCTAAAGCTTTTTGAAGCAACATCAGTACTTGAAAAACATATAACACTATCTACTTTAAAGTCATTAAGACCAAATGCACTAAGTGGTGGAAGTAGTGAAAAAGGTATTCATTATGACTTAACATCAGCACTTATAAAATCTATAAGAGGTTCAGATATAGATGCTAGTATATACTATCTTGCTAGACTTATAGATGGTGGTGAAAGTGCTGATTTTATAGCTAGAAGACTTGTTATACTAGCTAGTGAAGATGTTGGAAATGCAAATCCACAAGCTCTTACTATGACAACTTCAACTCTAACTAGTGTTTCTCAGATAGGTTTTCCTGAAGCTAGAATAATCTTAGCTCAAGCTGTTGTTTATCTATGTGCATCCCCAAAATCAAACTCTTCATATTTAGCTATAAATTCTGCACTTAAAGCTATAAAAGATGGTATTTTATTGGATATTCCTAAAAATATAGTTCAGCAAAAAGAGAATTATTTAAATCCACATAATTTCGGTGGTTGGGTTAAACAAAAATACCTTACACAGAATTTAAAGTTTTGTGAACTTAAAGATGTAGGATATGAGAAAAAAATGAAAGATTGGTTAAAAAATATAACTAATTTTAGTTAATATTAATTATAAAAACAATAAACTATTCAAATTTAAAAACAAGGGCTTAAATATGAGCATAAAATTTAAACTAAATATTATTCAATTTTTAGTTATACCATTTTCACTAGTCGTGCTGGCATTGACTATAAATCAAGCATTAAATGATAGAGCTAGTATTACAAGAGCACAACAGTTAAATATACTCTCACAAAAATTAAGCTTGCTGATTCACGAAACACAAAAAGAAAGAGGAGCTAGTGCTGGATTTTTGAGTTCAAATGGTAAAAAATTTGCAGATATTTTACCTAGACAAAGAGTTATAACAAATAGAAGAGACAAAGAGCTAAATAGTTATATAGACTCTTTAAATTTAGATGATTTTCCAAAAGAGCTTAGACATAAAATCTCACTGTTTAGTACATATATAAAAAGAATTAACCAAATTCGTTCAAAAATTGATTCTTTAAGTATCGATGTAAAAGATCAAGTAAACTACTATACAAGTATGAATAAAAGGATTTTAGATATAGTAGCTTTAACAGCTAAACTAGCAGAAACTCCTGAACTTGTAAAAGCACTAGATACTTATGCTAACTTCTTAAAGTCAAAAGAGAGAGCTGGAGTTGAAAGAGCTGTTCTTAGTGCAACATTTGGTGTTGATAAATTTTTAGACGGTATGTTTTCAAAATGGATAACACTTGTTGCTGAACAAAATGCTTACTTAGACTCTTTTATGTCAATGGCAAGCGATAAAGTAAAATCATTTTATAACAAAAAAATGAATTCACCTGTTATAGATGAAGTAAATAAAATGAGAGCTATTGCTAAAGAAAAAGAAAATGTTGGTCATTTTGGGATAGATAATGTAGTATGGTTCAAGACTATAACAAAAAAAATCAATCTACTAAAAGAGGTTGATGATGAGATTTTTAAACAAAATCTAAAGTTGTTAAACAGATTGGAAGCTGATTCTAAACAACATGCTATAATCATTATAGCTAGTTATATATTTTTTACTTTAGCAACATTTATAACTATTGTACTAATCAGTAGAGGTGTAAATAGAAGTGTTAACAGCTCACTAGAAAAAATTAACTGTGTTTCTAATAACCTAGATTTAACTTGTGATATTATAGTTGATGGTAAAGATGAAATTTCTAAAATTTCTCAAGCTTTACATACTATGATAGGGGCATTTAAAGACACCTTACTAAGTGCAAAAGATGTTTCATCAAATACTTTGACAGAAAGTTCAAAACTAGAGAATATAGTTGAACAACTTACAAATAACTCAAGAGAGACTCAAGAACAAATTAAAGTTGTTGATGTTTTAGCTAAAGATGTTGGTGAAAAACTAGATGATGTTGAAGAATCAACTGTAATCGTTTCTGAGGATTTAAGAAAAACATCTGAAGTGCTTGATAATTTTGTTGAGATGTTAGGTTCAGTTGTAAACTCTATCGAAGAAGGAAATGAATTTCAAGAGGATTTAGTAAATAAAGTTGCATCTTTAACAGAACAAGCTAAAAATATCAAAGATGTACTTAGCATCATATCTGATATAGCAGATCAAACAAACCTACTTGCCCTAAATGCAGCCATAGAAGCAGCAAGAGCTGGTGAGCATGGTAGAGGTTTTGCTGTTGTTGCTGATGAAGTTAGAAAACTAGCAGAGAGAACTCAAAAATCACTTAGTGAGATAGGTGCAAATGTAACACTTATAACTCAAAATGTTATAGAGATTTCAGAAGAAACAGAAAAAACATCTAAAAATATGTTTAAAATCTCTGAAGCAACTCAAGAGTTGATAGCTTCATCAAATACAACCAAGGAAAATTTAGCTGTTACAAATGAAAAATCAATAGATGTAATGTATCAAAGTACATATATCGCAACTAAAACTAAACAGTTGATTATGAGTATGGATAATATTTTAGAATTATCTATAAAAAATAATGAACTCGGTTCAAAAGTTGAGGATTCTGTAGTAAATCTAGAGAGAAACTCTACACACCTTGAAAAAGAGCTAGGTAAATTTAGCCTATAAACACTACAAATAGCAAAAAACATTTAGTGTTTTAGTCTATATTAATCATATAGATTATACACTTTGTTTGTTTTAATTTAATATAAGGAAGAAAAAAATGGAAATTTCAACATCAGGTAATACTGTAACAATAAATGGGAACATTAAAAGTGTAAGTGATTATCAGAGTATTAAAAGCACTATAGATGCTTTAGCTATGAATGATAGTATAACTATTAATATTACTGATTCTATATCTATAACATCGTCAGTTATTGGTTATTTTAACAAACTTGTTTTAAAAGATAAAAAAAATATAGATATGAGAATAGGTAACGAACAACTTATGGAACTTTTACAAGACTTAAATCTTGCTTCTATATTTAACGCTAGAAAAGTTTAAAAGTTTAGATGTCGAAAGCTGTTTTAGATAAAGGGTTATTGGATTTTTTAAAAACTTTAACCCTTTTATGTGTGGAAGATGAAGAAGATATTCGTTTTATATATGGTGCTATATTTAAAAACTTAGTTAAAGAGGTGCTTTTTGCTAAAGATGGTAAAGAGGGTTTTAATAAATATAAATCTAATAATATCGATATGATTATAACTGATCAGCAGATGCCAAAAATGACAGGTATTGAGATGGTTAGTAAGATTAGGAAAAAAGATCAAGATACTCCTATTATATTGATTACCGCATTTAATAATCCAGAACTTTTAACAAAAGCATTAAATCTAAATATTAATAGTTTTGTTCAAAAGCCTATTAGGCATAATGAAGTTATATATGCTATTGAAAAAGTAACAAAAATACTTATAGCAAATAAATATCTTAAAGATAAAGATGAATATCAATCTTATCAAGAAAATCTTGGTTTTGCTAAAGAACTTAATATATTAAGAAATGATTATTACTATCAAATGATGGATTCTGATGGTATATCTTTTATAGACTTTTTATATAATCCTATTGATGTAATGAGTGGGGATGCCTATAGTGCGAGGCGAATAGATGAGCATAGTACTTTTTATCTTATAGTTGATGGTATGGGTAAAGGTATATCTGCTTCTCTTACAGCTATGATTATGACATCTTATATAAATCATCTTTTTGACAAGATGGTAGCATTAGATAGTTTTGATTTGGATTTTCTAGTTGGAGAGGCCATCGCATTTATAAAGCCTATTCTTCTTGAAGAAGAGGCTCTTGCTCTTGATTTTGTTGTTATAGATAATCAAAAAAATAAACTGCATTATGCAAAATTTGCGATGCCTGTACTACTTATGTTAAATATAGATGATGAGATTATAAGATTAAAATCTAATAATCCACCATTATCTAAATATCAGCCAAATTTTAGAACTTCTAGTGTTGATATAAATCATGTTACTAAATTTTTAATTTATACGGATGGTATTGTGGAAAATGCAACTATTTGTGAGGATAGACCTTATAGTGATTTTATAGAAGAGGATTTTAAAAATTCATTTACTAGACAAGAGTTAAAAGATAACTTTTTAACAAAAATTGTTGATCAAGAAGATGATATAACTTTTATTTTTATCAATAAGATAGATGAAACTAAAGTTGATATTGCTAAGAAAAAGTTTGAATCTAAGTTGAGTGTAATTGAAGAGGAAGCGGGACTTTGGTATGAAGAAATTTGGTCAAATATAACTTCAGATACAAAGATATCATATCAAGCAGGTTTAGTTTTTACAGAGTTAATGATGAATGCTCATGAACATGGAAATTTAGGTATAAATAAACATGAAAAACATTCTCTTCTTCACGACGATGTTTATTTTGATACATTGTTAGAAAGAGAGAAAGAGTGTGATAAGTATATTACAGTAACTATTAGTAAAATTATGTATAAAGAAAACACATACATTATAACTCATATAGAGGATGAAGGTGTTGGATTTGATACTCAAACACTTAGTGAAATTTTTAGAAATTCACATACTTTTAATGGTAGAGGTGTATTTGTATCTAGGAAAAACTCTTTAGGTATCTACTACAATAAAAAAGGAAATGCTGTTCTTTATATGAATAAACTATAAAGACAACTTAGTATTGAATATCCTAATAGCTATCATTACAAATATAACTTGAAAGATAGCTGCTAGGATAAAAGCATAATAATGTAGAGTATCTATAGAGTTTGCATTGTAAGCTAATGTAGCCATCGCTATGAGCAATGTCAGAGGCATTGAATGTGATAAACCAACCAATATAGCTTCTGTTTTACTAACTTCACTAAAAAATACACTAGAAGCAACAACTCTCATAAATATAATAGCCAATGCAATTATAATAGCCTCTTGTATAAGTCCATCCATAGCCAAAGCTTCTAAGTTAAATGTATAACCAATATGCACAAAAAATACAGGTATCAAAAATCCAAATCCAAAAGAAGCAAGTTTTTCAGGTAGTTCTTTTTTATGCTCAAAAAATGATGGTATAAATATCCCAGCTAAAAATGCTCCAAAAGCAAGTTCTAAATCAAGATATATCATAGTAGCGATAAGTAAGAAAAATATCCCCATAGATAATCTTATATCTTGCTCTTTGTTATCTTTATAGGGCATAAGAGCAGTTGAGACCTCTGGAAACCACCAAAAAACTAACTGCATAAGTCTAAACAGTACAAACATAAAAACTAAAAAAAGTGATAATGCTACGATAGACTCAACCAAGCCTATCCCAAAACCAGAAACTAGTGCAGATGATGTTATGGTAAGAAGAACTATACTTACGACTTCTCCTATACCTCCTGCTGTCATAGAGAGATTTATCCACTCTTGTTTGCCATACTCTTTTGATAATGATGCAACAAGACCAACAGATATAAGTGGAAGTAACACTATAAAGATGTTTGAGAAGTTTAAATTAAACGATATAAAAAGTGAAAGTCCATAGAGTATAACAAGATAAAGTACAATTTTTTTCATAAGTGAAACTGGGATTTTAAGTACATTTTTTAAGTTTATCTCAGTTCCAGCTATAAACATAAGGTATAAAAATCCAAACTCAGCCACTATATCAAAAAGGTGTTCAGAGTGTATAAGCCCAACATAACCAAATATTGAGCCTAAGATAATCTCAACAGGTGTTATAGGAAGTCTAAAAAGTTTAGCAAGAAAAGGAGATGCTATGATAATTAGCGAGATAGTAGTTATAAGTAAAACACTATCATTCACTAAAAAATCCTATACTTTTTTTGCAACTTCAAGATTTAAAGACTCTAGCATCTCTAAATCTTTACTTACAACTCTTCCAGAAGTTGTTAAGTAGTTTCCAACAATGATAGAGTTTGCACCGTAGTTAAATATCTCATTTTGTCTATCACCAAACATAAGTTCACGACCACCAGCTACCATAATCCTTTGAGCATCTGATAAAACCTCTCTTGTTAGTTTTATAAGTTCTAGCCCCTCATCTGTTGTTAAAGGGTTTGGTTTTAACTCTAGTGCATCGTTGTGGTGGTAAAAGTTTATGGGTACTGAAGTTGGATTTAACTCTTTTAAAGAGTTTAACATTGATACTCTATCTTCTTGAGTTTCACCAAGACCAAATATACCACCACTTATAAGCACCATTCCAGCTTTGTTTACATTTTGACAAGTCTCATACCTCTCATCCCACGAATGGGTTGTACAGATGTTATGATAAAACTCTTTACTTGTCTCTAAGTTATGGTTATATGCTTTTACACCTGCTTCTTTTAGAGTTAAAAGTTGTTCTAGTGAAGCTGTACCATTACAAGCGATAAGTCTTAACTCTGGTGTCTCTTTTTGTAAAACTTTGGCTACATCACAAACAAAACTTAGAGTTTTTTCAGTTAACCCCTTATCTGATGTTACAAGACAAAAGCCCAAAGCTCCAGTTTTACGAGCCATCTTAGCTTCAGATATTATTTTATCAATTGGTTTTTGTTTAAATCTCTCTATATCTGCTTTATATCTAACACTTTGTGAACAAAATTTACAGTCCTCATTACAAGTCCCACTATTTATGTTACAAATCGAGCATAAAAATATCTTCTTATCCATTTTTTATCCTATCATACGAGAAAGTTTTTGTTTGTTTATAGTTTGCAAAGTAGATAATATCAAAATTTTCATTAGTAACTTCTAGCATCACACATTCATTGATAGGTTTTTCCCTTGCACAAACTTCCCCAGGGTTTAAAAAAAGAGTTCCGTTGTTAAACTCACAATTAAACTGATGAGTATGACCAAATACGACTACATCAGCATCTGCTGACATATAAAAAGGCATATGCATAAGTTTAAATTTTGTATTTGCAAGTTTAAAGTAGTTTGGCTCTTGAACTAAATTATAATCATTATGATACTGAACTAAATGGGCATCATTGTTACCATAAACAGCGACATATCTAACCCCACAAGTAGCTAAAAGCTCAAGTGTTTCATACTTACAAACATCCCCAGCATGGATTATAAACTCTGCACCGTTTTGCACTAAAAAGTCAAGAGTTTTTTTTGCTTCTTGCACTTTTGAGTGTGTGTCTGATAAGATTCCTATCTTCATTACTCTTCTCTTGATGTTCTAGCTTTACACTTAACACACTCATAAACCTCTTTATTTCTGTATGTTCTAGGAGCTAATACCCCACTGCAACCTTTCTCTTTACATTTTATAGTTGTTGGTTCAAACTTACTTATAAACTTACAATCAGGGTAGTTTTCACATCCCCAAAAAGGTCCTCTTCTTGAGTTTTTAAGACTAAGTTTACCTCCACAATCTGGACAAGGGGTTTTACTTAGTTTCTCTTCTACTTGGATGCTTTTTGTATTTTTACACTCTGGATAACCACTACAAGCTAAAAATTGTCCATTTCGACCATTTTTAACAACCATATCATTGCCACACTTTTCACATTTTTCATCTGCTAATTCCTCTTTTTTAGGAGCAGGATTACCCTCTGCATCAACTTGCTCTGTGTATTTACACTTTGGAAAGCCACTACAAGCTATAAAGTTACCAAATCTACCTGAACGAAGAAGCAATTCCTCTCCACATTTAGGACATTTTCTACCCAATGGTTTTGCAAGTTTTAGTGAAACTATCTTCTCTTTACCCTCTGCGATTTGTTCCATAAATGGGAAATAAAAATCATACAAAAGTTTTTGCCAGTCAACTTTACCCTCTGCTATCTCATCTAGTTTTTCTTCCATAGTTGCTGTAAAATTTATATCCACTATATTTGCAAAGTGTTTCTCTAGTATCTCTGTAACTGTAAAAGCCATCTTTGTTGGGATAATTTGTTTTTTTTCTATGCTTACATAGGTACGAGAACTAAGAGTTGCGATAGTTGGTGCATAAGTAGATGGTCGCCCAACACCCTCACTCTCTAGTTTTTTAATAAGTGCAGCTTCAGAGTATCTAGCAGGTGGTTCTGTAAAATGTTGTTCGGGCTTGATGCTTTGTATCTCTATGGCATCACCCTCGTTTAAAGCTGGTAAAAGTTTATCTTTATCTTCTGTCCCTGTTACTTTATAAAAACCATCAAAGATAAGTTTTCTACCACTTGCACGGTATTCGTTATGTTCTCCACTAAAAGTGATAGTTTGTTGTTCAAATACCGCATCTTCCATCTGACAAGATAAAAATCTCTCATAGATTAGACGGTAAAGTTTTATCTCATCTGGTTTTAAAAATTTTGTTGCCATCTCTGGAGTAAAATTTAGCATAGTTGGTCTTATAGCCTCGTGAGCTTCTTGAGCTCCTTTTGCTTTTTTAGTGTAAACTTTTGCATCTTTTGGTAGGTATTTTGAGCCATATTTCGATTCTATAACTTCACGAACACTACTAACTGCTTCTTTTGCTAAGTTTAGTGAGTCTGTTCTCATATATGTGATAACCCCAGAAGTTCCATCGGGTGTTTTTACACCCTCATAAAGAGTTTGTGCTACCATCATAGTCTTTTTAGGAGTAAATCCTAACTTACTTGATGCAGTTTGTTGCAAGGTTGAAGTCATAAATGGTGGTGGAGTTTTTGACTTTCTTTGTTTAGTTTCTATCTTTGTTATAGTAAAACTATCTGCTTTTACACTATCTGTAATCTTTTGTGCTTTTTGTTCATTTTCGATAGATAGTTTTGTAAGTTTTTCACCCTCGTGAAGTGTTAGAGTTGCATCTATATTTGTTTTAAAAACAGTATCTATGCTCCAGTATTCTTGAGGTATAAAAGCATTTATCTCTCTTTCTCTATCGACTACAAGTTTAAGAGTTGATGACTGAACACGACCACCTGAAAGTCCTTTTTGTATCTTTGAAGCTAGTAAAGGTGATAGTTTATAACCAACTACACGATCTAGTAAACGGCGAGCTTGTTGAGCATTTACCATATTCATATCTATATGTCTTGCATTTTTAAGCGCATCTTTTATAGCTGTTTTTGTGATCTCGTGAAAAACTATACGAGGTAACTCTTGAGGGTCTTTTTTTATAGCATGAGCTATATGCCAACCTATCGCTTCCCCCTCACGATCCTCATCGGTTGCGATATATACAGTATCTGCTTTTTTTGCTAATTCTCTTATCTCTTTAACTATAGGAGCATTCTCTTTTGCAACTGAATATTTTGGTATAAGTTCGTGAGTTTGCTCATCTATAGTGATACCAAAGCGGGATTTTGGTAAATCTCGTATATGACCTTTTGATGCGATTACTTTATAACCACGACCTAAAAAATTTGTTATAGTTCTTGCTTTTGCAGGTGACTCGACGATAATTAGTTTCAAAGTAGTTTCCTATATTATGTAGTATAGTTAGTTTATTTTTGCAAGTGTATCTAAATAAAGGTTAATTTTTTCATAGTATATAAAAGTTATAGATGATTTAAAGTAAAAAGAAGTGGTGGACCCTCAGGGA
>JAMOQV010000016.1 GCA_027068615.1 Helicobacteraceae bacterium
CTTTATTTCCTTCAAAGATATTTTTCAATGTATCTAAGAATAAGCTTTTTCCAAATCTTCTTGGTCTTGATAGAAAAGAATACTTATAGTTTTGAATAACCTCTAAGGCTAAATCTGTTTTATCTATGTATATATAATCATTTACTATTATCTCTTTGAATGTTTGGATGCCTATTGGTAGTTTTTTCATAAAAACCCCTTATATAAAGTTAGGAGCATCATTTGCAAAAAGTATAATATCACCCTCTTGAGTATGGCTCATCAATATACTTGTTAATGCTGATTTATCTTCTAAAAGTATCTTACTAACAACATCTAAATTCTCATCAAAAAGTTTTGCATTTAGTTTTCCTGTTATGATAGCTATATCAAAAGTATCGTTTATTGCATCTATTAATTTTAAATTTAACTCTTTTGAACTCTCAACTAAACCAGGGGTTACTATAACTTTTCTACCTTTATGAAGTGAACAAAGTCTGATGCCCTCTAACATACCATCTATATTGCCGTTATACCCATCATCTAGTATGATTTTTCCACCAGCTCTTATAAGTTCTAGTCTATGCTCTATCGGACTTAAATTATCAACAAGTCTTACTATCTCATCATCTTCAAACATAAAAAGTTTTGCTATCTTTATGGCTACTTCTATATTCATAGTTTGAAATGCACCTAGTATATCAGTATGAAGTTTCATACCATCTAATTCAAAATCTGTCCCATCAAGTGTAGCTACTACATTCTTAACACCATCTCCAAAAAATGTAACTTTTTCATGTGGCTCATTTGTTACAGATGTATGAATGTAAGCATTTTGAAGTCTAGGGGATTGCATAATCTCTAGTTTTGTAGCTATGATATTTTCTAAACTTTTAAAGTACTCTATATGAGCTAAACCAACTTTACCAACTACAACCGTTTGAGGCTCTATAAAAGTTGTTATCTCATATATATCTCCACTCTCTCTTGCCCCTGCTTCACAGATATATATCTCAGTATCTTCTGGTAAAGAGTTGTTTATATCTCCAACGATACCACCTATAGTATTTACACTTCTAGGTGTTGCATAAACTTTATACTTTTTACTTAGCATCTGAGCTACAAAGTTTTTTATACTTGTTTTTCCATAGCTTCCAGTTATAGCTATGATTTGTAAGTTTTTCATACTCTCTAGTTTTTGTTTTGCTTGTTTTTTATACACCATAAACAGATACTTCTCTATCATATAACTACCTATATATGCAACTGCTAGAGGCATAAAAACACCGTAAGTTATACAACTACCTTTTAAAGTACAAAGTAGATCTTGAAAAAGAACTAAAGAGATAAGAAGTATAAAAAACCTTTTAACTCTCCAAGTAAGAACTAACTTTTTATCTAGTTTTTTATTCCATATAAACAATGCTGGTAAAACACCAAAATAAAAAAAGATTATAAAAAACTTATCTGTTGTATGATAAGCAACAAATGGTATGATGAAGTATATAAGATGCCACATAGGTTTATGATGTTTTAAAACTACACGAGATATCTTATAGTCATACCATTGCAAGTTGGTTATAAGATACCAACCCAAAGAGACAACAAACAACACATTTGTAACAAACTTTATAAGTAATTCATATTCTTGCATCTATCTAACCAACCTTGTTAATATTTAGAGTATCTGAAAAACTCTCTTGTATCTTTTTTGATATATCTTTTTCATGATTCATAAAAAAGTAATGGTCTCCATCATAAACTTCTAAAGTTGAATCTTCTATAAGAGAGTTTATCTTTTTAGCTGAACTAAGAGGTGTAGCTGTATCATCTTTTCCCCAAAGTAAAAGTGCTTTTGAGTCAAACTCTTTAAATTCTTGTGAAAAATCTTCATCTACAACATTTTTAAAAGTCTGATACATAACTTCACTTAACTCCTTTGCATCAGAAGCTACAAATTTACTTCTTAAACTTGAAAATCCCAACACCTTTAAAAATTTAAACAATGCTATTTTTAGTTTAACTTTAAAACTTTTAGGAACAACTATACCAGCACTTGAGATTAAAACAAGTAGCTTAGGTTTAAGTAAAGTAGCAACTTTTCCACCAAAAGAGTGTCCTATGATTATATCTTTAGAAGATTTTAACTCTATCAGTAAAAGTCTTATTATCTCTGCATAATCCTCAGTAGTTAAAGCAACATTACAACTACTGTTTCCAAACCCTGGTAAATCTATATATATATGACGAAATCCACCCATTTGAAGATGAAAATATCTCTGCATCAAACTTTTAGAACTACCCCAACCATGAAGTATAATAACATCAACCTTTTCTTCAGGATTAACTATCTCATAGCTAACTTCAAAAGTATGTTTGTTATATACTATGGATTTTACAGCCATTACTTACCTTTTGCTTTAGATATAGAATGTATATATTGATAATCGGCTTTTATCCTTTTAGAATGTGGCAAAGATGCACTAAGCTCTTCTATAGAAGATGCAAAATCTTCAAAAAGATAGTTAGCCATTGAACCAGGGATTGGGTTTATCTCATTTAGATATACCTCATCATCTATCACAAAAAAATCACATCGTATAAGAGAACCCTCAAAAAGACCTGTATAGATTTGAGTAAATCTTAGCTTTAGTTTGTTTACAAGAACTTCATCTATATCTGCTTTTAAAACCTGCTCACTTCTTGAAAAATCCATATATTTTTTATCAAAATCTAAAAACTCCTCTTTTTGAGGCTCTTCAACTATGGAAAATTTCATCTCACCATTTGCCATATATCCAGCTAAGTTATACTCTTTTACACCCTCTATAAATGGCTCAACTATAACACTGTCATCATATTCAAAAGCAGTATCTAGTGCATAGTCTAATTCTGATTCATTTTTAACTATACTAACACCTATCGAACTACCCAAACAAGATGGTTTAATGATGATAGGAAATGACATTTTTATATTTGTATGCTCATTACGACTCAATACTTCATAATCTAGTGATTTTACATTTTTAGCATTACAAAGGTACTTTGTATATCTTTTATCATAAGAAAACACACTAGCATCAACTCTTGGACCTATGTATTTTATAGAAAAAAAATCAAGCAAAGATGCAACTGTTCCATCCTCACCATCTGCTCCATGAATAAGGTTTAGTACAGTATCTTTATACTCTTTAGATGAAAACATAGTTTTTTGAACAAATCCACCACTAGTTAAACTTAGTTGTGGCTTTTTCTTATAATCTCCACTAGAAAAAAGTTTCGCTTTCATAGAATCAGAGTCTATCAAGTAAAAGATATGTTCAGCATCTAAAAATATAAAATTAAGCTCAAAACTACTTAACTTCTCTTTTAATGTTATAGCACTAACTATACTGATAGCATGTTCAAAACTAGCCCCACCAAATAATATACTTAATCTCAATTTTGTTCCTTAATAAATAATTCTTTATACTTCTCTTCATCAAATCCAACTATTGTTTTTCCATCAAACTCAACTATGGGTCTTTTAAAAAGCATATTTTCTTGACAAAGCCACTCTCTTTTACCCTCATCATCAAGGTTTAAATCTTTTAGCTTTAAATCTCTGTATTTTTTACCACGGTTGTTAAAAAGTAAACTTATCTCGATATCTTTTAACCATTTATCAACTTTTTCACAACCAACTGTTGTTTTTTTAAAGTCTATAAACTCAACTTCTATCTCATTATCTTTAAAAAACCCTCTTGCAGTTCTAACAGTTGAGCAAGTTGGTATCCCATATACTTTTATCATTGTATTTCCTAAATCGTTTGTAAAAATTTTAAAGCTTCTTTTACAAGTGAAGCAGTATCTGTACCACTACAAGCACTTAATGCTTTTGAAATCTTGTCTTTTTTAAATCCTAAAGACTCCAATGCTTCTGTTGCTTGTGAGTATGAAATATCTACTTTTTTATCTCCACTTGATATAAGTATCTCCTCATCAAAACCAGCTAACTCTACAAGTATGCGACCAGCACTCTTTGGACCAATCCCTGGTACTTTTTTGATGCCATTCATATCTTTGTTGGTTATGATGGTTGCAAACTGTGATGGTGTATAAGTTGAACATATCGCCATGGCAACCTTTGGACCAACCCCATTTATCTTTATAAGTCTAGCAAACATCTTTTTTTCAGACATATCTATAAAACCAAAAAGAAGTTGAGCATCTTCACGGATGATATGAGTTGTAAAAAGATTTACCTCTGCATTACTAAGTGCTGAGAATGTTTGTAAAGATATAAAAACCTCATAAACTACACCATTTACATCAATATGCACAAAACTTGGTTCTTTGTACTCTACTTTACCTTTTAATCCAACTATCATACTATTCTTCTTTCATAGGTTGTATCGTAATCTCACCATCTTCATCTTTTACAAGTCCAAATATCATATCTTTTGAACCAGCAGGTGGATTGAACTTTAAAAGCTGTGGAGGGTCAAGAAGTTGAAATCTTATCTCATTGTGACCGTACCACTTATCTCTGTTTATAATCCTAGCATCAAATATACCATCTTGAAGAAAAGCTGTCTTTTTATTATAAAGCTCTATCTCATTAGCTTTCATTTTTTCCTCTTCTCTTACAACTTCTAAATGTTCTTCAATACTTTTAAAATGCTTATATTTTTTAACAAAAGAAGCTGGCATCTTTACACCATTTTTCTTATAATTTACCAATCTTTTTGTTATATCTTTATAAGCATTTTTATTACTTTTTACTAAAATTTCATATTTTTGTAACTCTTTTTGTAATTCTCTATGCTTTAACCTTAACTCTTTTATTTTTTCTTTATTTTCAGTTAAAGCATTTTTTGCATTATCATTTACAAGTGGATCTATTGTAAAAAAATTTTCACCACCATGGAGTTTTTGAATCTCTATAAGTTTAGTAGCTGTAACTTTAACATAAGAAGCACAAAGTTCTATAAAAACCTCATCACCTTCTATAACTCCACCAATGGCCTGTTTTATATCTAAATTTGAACCATGAACATAACCATGTTCCAATCTCGTAATTTTTATATTTTTACCTCGAGCCTCACCTTTATGTATATTTATATCTAATTCTTCAGCTTCAACCTTTGCTGTTTTATGAGTTTGCCCACCAACACTTGCTTTTAAAGCTGTTACTTTTGAACTAGAACCAACATTACCTTCTATAACAATTTCACCAACTTCAACAACCATACCCGTACCTATGGCATCTTTAATTGCATCTGTTTCTTTTACAACTATATTTACCTCAGAATCAACACCAGAATCTATAGAGCCTGTAGTCTTAAAGGATATTTCACCTATATCTATATCTGTTTTTATATGATATGTATTGTTTTCAAAGGCTATATAACCATTTTCCTTAGCTATATACTGTGTACTTTCCTCATCATCTATAACTTCTATAGAATCACTAACAGAAAATTTTGGCTTATTTTTAACATCTGGTTCTTTCGGTGCTAAATATTCACCTTTACAATTTCTACCAGGTTTACCCTTTTTAGGTTTTATATATTCTATAAGTAATTCACCATTTTCTACACCTTGTATAAAACCACGTTTAGAATAATCAACCTTTTGAAATTCATTCACTTCCTCTTTTTTATCATAATGTAATATAAGTTTATCATCTATGGTTGGTGTTGGTTCTAAGCTTTCACATATAAGGATAAGTTCATTTTTTGAAAATTCAACTGTCTCTTCAACTCTAACACGAGCAGTTATCTTTGATACAGACCTTTTAACCATATCATCAAATATATCTATAAGTATCCCTGCTTTTGCTTTTGCCTTATTTATCATAAGCAAGAACTCTTTTTCAAAAGATGGTGTATATGTTATCTTTGAACCAGCTTTGATACTTAGGTAAATCTTACATTTTGAAGCTTTAGCTCCAATAGCTATAGATAAATCTTTGTATTTATCCTTTTTATCTTTAGAAAATATCTCTATTTCATACATCTGTTCTATTTGAAAATCTGGATTTAATAATTCCGATTCTTCATCTAGTTGAGCAAGTGATTCTGGGTCTCTCTCTTCCCATTCACCCTCACCTTCACCCTTTACATTAAATCTGGTTAATGTTTGAACTTCTAAGATATTAAAGTCTAATGTATCAGACCTTACATCATATGACTTTGCTATCTTCATTAGTTCGGTTGATATACTTTTAGTTCTTACAACTATTGGTCTTATTTTTTTTGATGTTTCTGTTACCTTTTTTTTAGAGCCAAATAAAGCCATTGAACTACCTTAGTTTAAGTAAAGTATATTAAAATTAATTATCTAATAATATTTTATATTATAATTTACTTATGAATTATTACATTTTAATCAAATTTTTGTTAAAATACGATAAAAACTAAAAAGACCTTTATGTTTAAAGCCATTTTCACCAATAGTTTTGGGATACTTATCTCAAGAATTTTTGGATTTATTAGAGATTTGTTAACAGCTTCTGTACTTGGTGCTGGTGTATATAGTGATATATTTTTTATAGCATTTAAACTTCCAAACCTTTTTCGTCGCATCTTTGCTGAGGGTGCTTTTACTCAAGTTTTTATCCCTGCTTTTGTAAGATCTGCTAAAAAAAGTGTATTTTCAGTACATATATTTTTACTTTTCTTAAGCATCATACTTACATTGACTTTGATTGTAAATATAGCACCTGCATTGGCAACTAAGACTATAGCTGTTGGTTTTAGTGATGAAACTATCTCTATAGCTTCTACTTTTGTGGCTATAAACTTCTGGTATCTACCATTAATCTTTAGTGTTACATTTTTAAGTACATTACTTCAGTATAAACACCATTTTACTACAACTGCATTTTCAACTGCACTTTTAAATATATCACTTATAAGTGCTTTATTATTAGCCCAAAATAAAACTGATGAAGAGATAGTTTATTATCTATCATTTGGTGTTGTAGTTGGTGGTATATTGCAACTTATAAGCCATATTGTAGCTATAAAAAAACTTGGACTTTGTAAAACACTTTATGGTGGATTTAAGTACCTAAAAATCAAATCAAATCTTATAAAAGAAGATACTAAAAAGTTTAAAAAACAATTTTTTCCAGCAATGTGGGGAAATTCAACAGCTCAAATAAGTGCCTTTTTAGACACTTTTTTAGCTTCATTTTTAGTAACTGGTTCTATCTCTTACCTTTACTATGCAAACCGTATCTTTCAACTACCTCTTGCACTATTTGCTATAGCTACTTCAGTAGCACTATTTCCTAAAGTAGCTAGATATCTAAAAAATTCTGATGAAACTAAAGCAAAACTATATCTAGCAAAAGCATTTTGGTTTTTGTTATTTTTACTAGGTGCTAGTAGCATTGGTGGAACTATATTATCTCAAGAGATAACTTGGTTACTCTTTCAAAGGGGTGCATTTACATATGAAGATACATTAAATACCTCTCTTATCTTAAAAATGTATCTAATAGGGCTTATACCATATGGTCTTTCAAAGCTTTTTTTGCTATGGTTATATGCAAAAGAGATGCAGATGGTAGCTGCTAAAATAGCTACATATTCATTAGTTACATATCTGATATTTGCTTTAACACTTATCTCCACTTTTGGGGTTGCTGGGATTGCATTTGCTTCTACTATGAGTGGATTTGTAAACTTTGCTTTTGTTATAAAAAACTTTGGGCTAGACAACTTCAAAGATATATTAAAAGATAAAAAAAGTATATACTTTATAGTTAGTATGATAGTTTTTGTTTTTATTTTATTTGCATTTAAGAATATTATAGATCCATATATCTTTAGTTAAAAAATTTTAATAAAATATTAAAGGAAAAAAATGAAAATATTTGATTCAGTAAAAAAAGAAAAAGTTGTATTTAAACCACTTGAAGAGGGAAAAGTTTCCCTTTATGTATGTGGTCCAACTGTTTATGATGATGCACACTTAGGTCATGCAAAATCAGCCTTGGTTTTTGACCTCTTAACCCGTGTACTTACGGCTAATGGTTATGAAGTAACTTATGCAAGAAATATAACAGATATAGATGATAAAATTATCAAAAAAGCAAAAAAACAAAACAAAACTATCAAAGAGATAACAGATTTTTATACAGAAGCTTTTCACAAAGAGATGAATGCTATCGGTGTATCTCGTCCAGATATAGAACCAAAAGCTACTGAGAGTTTAGATGCTATGTATGAGCTTATACAAAAACTTTTAGATAATGGCTATGCTTACCAAACAGATGATGGTGATGTTTACTTCGATACTGCAAAAGATAATGATTATCTAAGCTTATCTAAAAGGGTTCAAGATGAAGATGATAAGCAAGAAAGAGTTGAGAGTTCATCAAAAAAGAAAAATCAAGCCGACTTTGCACTATGGAAAAGTGTAAAAGATGACAGCATCACATTTAACAGCCCTTTTGGTGCTGGTCGCCCTGGATGGCATTTAGAATGTTCAGCTATGATAGAAAAACACTTAGCAAAACCAAACTTAGAAGCGAGTATAGATATACATGGGGGTGGAGCAGACCTACTTTTTCCACACCACGAAAACGAATCAGCACAAACAAGATGCTCAACAAACCATAAATTAGCTTCATACTGGATGCACAATGGTTTTGTAAATATAGATGGTGAAAAGATGAGTAAATCTTTAGGTAACAGTTTCTTTTTAAAAGATGCATTAAAAGAGTATGATGGTGAAGTTTTAAGATTTTACCTTTTAAGTACACATTATAGAAGTAATTTTAATTTTAATACAGAAGATTTAGCATCATCAAAAAAACGACTTGACAAGCTTTATAGACTTAAAAAAAGACTATTTGGTATGACTATACAAAATGCACATACTGGCTTTCAAGAAAAACTACTAGATGCTCTTAGTGATGACTTAAATATCTCTCAAGCACTTTCACTTATAGATGAGATGGTATCATCAGCAAATGAAACACTAGATACTGCTGGAAAACATAAAGCTTTAAAAAAAGAAACTCTTTCTAACTTAGCTTATATAGAGATAATTTTAGGTTTTGGTATTAAAAATCCGTTTGAATACTTTCAATTTGGCATAGATGAAGATACAAAAAATACTATAAATAAACTTATAGAAAAAAGGGATGAAGCTAAAAAAGCTAAAGACTTTGAATTGTCAGATAAACTAAGAGATGAGATTTTAGAATTTGGGGTAAACCTAATGGATACTCCATCAGGTACTTTTTGGGAAAAGATATAACAAAGTTTATACTAATTCTTTTCAGAATTAGTATAAAAAATATTATTCATTAGATTCTTTATTAATCTCTACAAAATTAACATCAACTAAGTGATGTTGAAGGCCTAACTCTTCTGGTGTACAACCAAGAGCAAGTCCCACCATCTGTTGCATATGTAAAACTGGAAGTTCAACTTCACGACCTATCGCTTCACTTGCATGATTTGCTTGAGTGTCTAGTTTTAGATGACAAAGTGGACATGGTGTTACCATCATATCTGCATTTCCATCCATAGCACCAGCTATAGCTTTACCTGTCAATATAGAAGCAGTTTTAGGAGCTTGAAGTTCAACATGGAAACCACAACATTTAGTTTTTTCTGCATAGTCCACATTATGACCACCACAAGCTATGATAAGATCATCTAAAGAAGTTGGTTTGTATGGATTTTCTTTTGTTTTATGAGTTTTATTTTGTAACTCACTTGGACGGATATTATGACAACCATAATAAGGTGCGATATTGAACTCGCTTAGAGGTTTAACAACCATCTCTTTAATCTTATCTAATCCAAAGTCATCTATGATAGCATATAAAAAGTGAGTTATCTCAGAAGTACCTTTATACTCTAATCCAACCTCTGCAAGTTTCTCATTTACTTTTGCTTTTAAATCTGGATTTTCATCTAAACGATGCTTAGTCATAGCTGTATTTAGGTTACAAGTATTACATATAGTAACCATAGTAAGACCATGCTTTTCAGCATAAGCTATATTTCTAGCATTTAAAACTAAAGATAAAAAATCATCAAAATCTTGTAAATGAGAAGCTCCACAACAAGAAGCCTCTGTAAGTTCAACAAGTTCTATTCCAAGTTTATCTGCAACTGCCATAGTTGACATAAGTTGTTCAGGTGTACTTTGTTTAGCAGTACAACCTGTAAAAAGTGCGTATTTCATTATCTTTCTCCTTTTCCAAAAGAGTGAATCTCTTGAAAAATTCCTCTCACTAAAGCTTCGCCTATCGGCGAGATTATATTTTCCATTACTTAACTCCTAGAACTTTGCAGTTTGTGATGATTTGATAAGTTTTTGAATCTCATCAAGATTATCTGATGTAGGTATAGCCCACGGCATAGCAATCTTACCTTTTTTGAACATTTTAAATGCAACAGGTATATGTTTAACGATAGCAGGTCCTTCAGAATAAAGAACTAAACCACCCTCATCTAAAACACCTCTTTTTTCGATAGAGTGTAAGAAACCAACAGCATGGCGAGTAGCAACATTTGAAGTAGCAACACCCTCTTTAAACAACATCTGATGAAGTTTAGTTATCTTTTCTATTGGATTTACATCTTTTGGACAAACCTCTTGACACTCATAACATTTTACACAATCCCAAAGACCTTGATTTTCTTTGTGAAGTTCATCAAGTCTTGCAACATGTGCTTCATCACGAACATCTGCTTCAAAACGGTAAGCTTTAGCAAATGCTGCTGGACCAAAGAACTCATCATTTACTTCAACAACTGGACAAGCATAATGACAAGCACCACATTGGATACATAAATCAGCTTCATTTAACTCTTCAGCCTCTTCAGGTGTTACAAGATGTTCATTTTCTGGATGTTCTTCAACATCAGAGATAAGGTAAGGATGGATAGCTTCGTGTTTTTCCCAGAAATCACCCTTATCTATAATCATATCTTTAACAGCTCTTTTGTTGCTAAGTGGCTCAATAGTAAGCTCATTACCAAAAAGTTCTACTAAATCATTCATATTCTCTTTACAAGCAAGAGTTGAACGACCATTTACTTTTACAGCACAAGCACCACAAATACCATGGCGACAACTACGACGATAAGAAAAACTACCATCGTGATCCCATTTAATTCTATCTAAGATATCTAAAACAACCTCTTCAGAAGTAACTTCCATATCGTAATCTTCATAATATGGAAGATAATCTTCATCAGCATTAAAACGAAATACTTTGAAGTTTACATTTTGTGTAGTAATTGTATGACTCATAAGTTCCCTTTCTTAGTAGTTTCTAGCTTTAAGTTCATGTTTACCAAGAACAACATCCATATAGTCAAGATTTATATTTCCATCTTTATCCATATAAGCCATAGTATGTTTTAAAAAGTTTTCATCATCACGAGCTTCGTAATCTTCTCTATAATGAGCCCCACGACTCTCTTTTCTAGGTAATGCACTCTCAACTATAAATAAAGAATAATCAAGCATATGACCCAATTCAATAGCCTCTTGCATCTCAGTATTAAATACTTTTGATTTATCTTTTATACGGATATTTTTAAATCTTTCTCTAAGTTCTTTTACTTTTTCAATAGCAATTTTTAGAGTCTCTTCTGTTCTAAATGCACCAGCATTCGCTGTCATACACTGTTGTAATTCTTCTCTTAATGTAGGAACTTTTTCTGTACCATTATTGTTTAACATAAAATCAATCTCTGCTAAAGCAGTTTTTGCATCATCTTCAGTAGCCTCACGAAGTTCGATATTATCTATCTCTTCAACCATTGTTTTACCAACAAAACGACCAAATAGTAAAGCCTCAAGAACAGAGTTTGCACCAAGACGGTTAGCACCGTGAACAGATACACAAGAACACTCACCAGCTGCATAAAAACCTTCTACAAATTCAGAATTATTTTTACGAACATTACCAGCGATATTTACAGGGATACCACCCATAGAGTAGTGAGCAGTTGCAGAGATAAGGATAGGCTCTTTAATCATATCTAAACCTAAGAAAGTCATAGCTAACTCACGAAGTTCAGGAAGTTTTGACATAATAAGGTCTTTTCCTAAATGTGTTACATCGATATATACTGCATCTTTTCTTGGACCAACACCACGACCTTCACGGATTTCATTTAAAATAGCACGAGATACTACATCACGAGATGCAAGTTCCATAGCATTTGGAGCATATTTCTCCATAAATCTTTCACCCTTAGAGTTATAAAGTCTTCCACCCTCACCACGAGCAGCTTCAGAGATTAAAACACCATTTCCACTAAGTCCAGATGGATGAAACTGTACAAATTCCATATCTTCAAGTGGTAAACCATGACGAGCAACTATAGAAAGACCATCACCAGTATTTGCATGAGCATTTGAGTTAATCTTATAAGAACGAGCATATCCACCAGTTGCGAACATTACAGACTTAGCATTGAATATAACAGTTTGCATATCACGAATGTTAA
>JAMOQV010000017.1 GCA_027068615.1 Helicobacteraceae bacterium
AAGCCCTTATTTTGGAGGTTTAAAGAATTGATTTGGAAAGATTTGAATTGATTTGTTTTTAAACAGTGGTGGGTTCAGAGTGACTCGAACACTCGACCACTCCGTTATGAGCGGAGGGCTCTAACCAACTGAGCTATGAACCCATTGTTTATATGGATGAAAGTATATCTTAAAGAACTTAAATAAATATTAATTCCAAGCCTCATCAAAAGTTTTTCCATTTTTAATATCTTTTACTAGTTCTACTAAGCCAACATTATCCATAACTTGTATAACTTTTTTTGGCCAAGTTTTTCTATAGTTAAAAGAATTTTTCTTACCACCTATATTATTTATAAAATCTTTTGAAGTCTTTTCACTAAAAAGTGCATCTTTACCTTTTTGTTTTACAATTTCATCTAAATCTTTTCTAGCCTTTTTAAATACTTTAAAGCGATTTTTAGAACTTATCCATACTTTACAAAAATCCTCTATGCAGGTTAGATTTGCTTTTAATCTATCTTTTGGATGATTATTAAAATATGCTAAATTATTAGCTGTTCCAGCATAAGGGGTAGGGCGATAATCTTTTTTTCTACTTTTTGCTCTTTTTTTATATTTTAATTCACTTTTTTTATATTTTGCTATCTCTTTTGGATTGTATATGATTTGATAAGGCTCTTTTATGTTTGGAAGATAAAGTGGTGGTAGCTCTTTTTCACCTTTGTTTGTTCCCAGACTTAGTATATTTCCACTAATCCTTGCTATATATCCTCGACCATAACCAGACTCAACACCAGCTAAAGCTAGTATCCCAGCTGGTGGCATATTGTATTTTAAAGATAACTCTATGGTTTTATGAACTAATGGTTTATAAAAGTTTTTTACATGCTCATACTTTCTGTATCTGTACTCTGATGAAAAAGCCAAAACAAAGCTTACAAAGATTAGTAAAACTACTTTCATATCATTCCTTATCTAGTAGATGAAATTTATTGTATTTTATAACTTTTGATAGCTCATTGCTATATTTTTCACCTTGTTCGGAGTATTTATCTAGTTTTTGAACAAGTTTGTGTGGGTCATCTGTTAGCATCTTCTCTTTTCTAAACTCGATAAATGCTTTATTTCTAGCTATCATCATATAATAGTCCATTATAGAATCAGCTATATTTTCATACTTTTTTAGATAAATTTGTCTGTACTTTCTTGACTTATTAGCTGCTACTCTTGGCTCATTTTCATCTATTGACCAAACACCAAAAACATTATTTGCGATATTGAAAAATCTTGAAGTTGCCCAACCACTCTCCATAGCAGCTTGAGCAAGTGCTATACTTTTAGGGTGTGGTTTCATCCTTTGGAGTAAATCTTTTTCATCTTTTGCATTGTACTCTTTCATAAGTTTTTTTATCTTATGGGCATCTGTTTTATTTTTAACCATAACTTTAGCTTCTTTATACCTTTTGTTTAAAGTATTGTAAACCTCTTTTATAGCTGGAACTAACAAATCATGAAATCTTTGTTTTTTCTCTTTAACAGTTAGTGGCTTTTTTGTTTTTATGGGGTCTGCATAGATTGAACTTACAGTAGATATAAGCAAGATGCTAAGTTTTAAAAATATACTTTTTTGCATAGATGTAAAAGCCAGAAGTAGATTACTTCTGAACTTCTTTTAGTGAGTCTGCTATTAAAAATGCAAGTTCTAATGATTGGTCTGCATTTAATCTTGGGTCACAATGTGTATGGTAACGAGAACTCAAATCCTCTTCAGTAACTCTAAAACTACCACCGATACACTCAGTAACATTTTTACCAGTCATCTCTAAGTGAACTCCACCAGCATGAGTTCCCTCAGCTTTATGGATTTGGAAAAACTGTTTCATCTCAGTTAATATATCATCAACTGGGCGAGTTTTAAAGTTATTTGATGATTTTATAGTATTTCCATGCATTGGGTCACAACTCCAAACTACATTTATACCCTCTCTCTCTATCGCTCTTATAAGTCTTTGCATACCAGTGTTGTCATCTCCAACTTTGTTAGCACCCATTCTAACTATAACATTTAGTCTTCCTGCTTCATTTTCAGGATTTAAAGTTTGACAAAGTCTTACTAAATCATCTGCATCCATAGATGGACCAGCTTTTACACCGATAGGGTTTTTAACACCTCTTAAGAACTCAACATGAGCACCATCAAGTTGTCTAGTTCTATCACCTATCCATAACATATGAGCAGATGTATCGTACCAATCTCCTGTTATAGAGTCTTGTCTTGTAAATGCTTCCTCATAAGGTAAAAGTAATGCTTCGTGTGATGTATAAAAATCAGTCTCTCTTAAAGTTCTGTAAGTTTTAGAAGTAACTCCACAAGCTTCCATAAACTTTAAAGAGTTAGATATATCTTCAGCTAGTTTTTCATACTTTTGCATAACATCATCTTTTTGAGCAAAATCAGTTGTCCATTGGTGAACTTGATGTAAATCTGCCAAACCACCACTTGCAAATGCACGAAGTAAATTTTGAGTAGCAGATGCTTGGTTATAAGCTTTTATCATCCTTTTTGGGTCTGGAACACGAGCTTCTTTTGTAAATTCTGAACCATTTATGATATCTCCACGGTAAGAATCAAGTGTAATTCCATCAATAGTCTCTGTATTGCTTGAACGAGGTTTTGCAAATTGTCCAGCCATACGACCAACTTTTACAACAGGTAAACCACTAGCATAAGTCATAACAACTGCCATTTGTAACATAACTTTGAAACTGTCTCTTATGTTATCAGCATGAAATTCGCTAAAACTTTCAGCACAATCACCACCTTGTAGTAAAAAACCCTGACCATTAGCAACTTTTGCTAAAGATGCTTTTAATGTACGAGCTTCACCTGCAAAAACAAGTGGTGGATAGTTTTTTAACTCTTCAAGAACTCTATTTAATTCATCTTGATTTGGATAAGTTGGTTGTTGTAAAATCGGTTTGTTTCTCCAACTAGTTGGTGTCCAAATACTCATAATAAAACCTTAATATATATAATTTTTTTGTAATTCTACTTAAAAAAAGCTTTTCTTATGCTTTTATATGTATAATTACAATAAAAAATCTATACTTTAGAGATGGATAGGGAGATTTTATGGAGTTAAATTACTTTGATTTAGTAGTTGGGATTATTATATTACTTTTAGGACTTAAAGGTATTATAAATGGTTTTTTTAAAGAGTTGTTTGGTCTTGTTGGTATTATCGGTGGTATTGCTGTTGCTTCTAGGATGGGTGATAAGGTTGGTAAAATATTAAGTGATGCTTTATTAAAACTTCCAAACGATGCTGCTATAAGTTTTACAGGTTTCTTAGCTACTTTGGCTGCCTTTTGGTTAGCTATGGTTTTTATAGGATTTGTATTTAAAAAATTGAGTTCTATGAGTGGGTTAGGTCCAGTTGATAGACTTTTTGGTTTCATATTTGGAGCTAGTAAATTCTTTTTAATAGTAGCTATTATAGCTAATGCAGTATATAATGTAAAAGCTATAAAGTCAACAGTAGATAGTAAAACGAAAGGTAGTATTTTATTTCCTATATTGGTTGAAACTGGTGGTTATATAATGGAACTTAAGCCTGTTGACTCTATGAAAAAAGAAGATACAACATCAGAATCAAATAATAGTACAACAACTAGTGCTATTATGGATGAAACAAAGAATCTTCATGACAAGATAGAAGAAACAACACAAAATATTGTAGAAGATACAAAGAAGCAGATAGAAGAAAATGTTAAACAATCTACTCAAGAGATTTTAGAAGATACTAAAAAGAAGTTAGAAGAATCGATGCAAAAGCAGATGGGAGAGGAGTAGATGTCTAAAGTTACAACAAACTTTAGTGATAAAACAATCCAATATGAACAGTTATTGCAAAATTTTAAGAGTTTACTAAAAGAAAATAATTTAAAATTTACAATACAAAGGGAAGTGATTTTAGAAACTTTATATGATTCTCAGGAACATTTAACTCCTGAGTCTCTACACCATCTTATACAAGAAAAATATCCAGATCTAAATACTGGAATAGCTACAGTTTATAGGACTTTGTCTTTGCTTGAGGAATCTGATATTGTTACATCTTTATCATTTGGTGCACAGGGTAAAAAGTACGAACTTGGTGCAAAAGAGCATCATGATCATCTTATATGTACTGAATGTGGAAATATTACAGAGTTTGTAGATGAACAGATAGAGGAAAGACAACATAAAATTGCTCAAGAGTTAGAATTTAAAATGCAAGATCACTCTATGCAGATTTATGGAGTTTGTAAAAAATGTCAAAAGGAAAATTAATTAATGTTTAAAAATAAATTTGTGCAACAAAGAATTGAAAAAGTAGAGTTATTAAAAAAAAAGGGTTATAACCCATATTCAAATGATTCAAAAAGAAATACAACTATATCTAAGTATTTAAAAGTAAATGCAGATGTAGAACATAAAGAAAATAAAAGAGATGAACATAGACATTATACTGTTGGTGGTCGTATAAAACTACTTCGTATTATGGGTAAAGCAAGTTTTGTAAATATAGAAGATGAGAGTGGAACATTACAAGTTTATATAGCTCGTGACAATCTTCCTGAAGGTTTTTATAATAATATTTTTAAAAAAAATATAGAAGTTGGTGATATTGTAGAGATAACTGGTTATCCGTTTGTAACTGGTAAAGGTGAACTATCTTTACATGCAAGTGAATTTAAGTTATTGACTAAATCAATTTCACCACTTCCTGAAAAGTTTCATGGTATAACTGATAAAGAGATAAGATATAGAAAAAGATATCTTGATCTTATTATGAATAAAGAGGTTAGAAATACTTTTAAAATTCGTTCTCGTGTTATATCTTTAACTAGACATTTCTTTGAAGAAAAAGGGTTTTTAGAAGTTGAAACACCTATGATGCATCCAATAGCTGGTGGAGCAAATGCGAAACCATTTGTTACTCATCATAATGCTTTAGGTGTTGATAGATACTTAAGAATTGCACCAGAACTTTATCTAAAAAGACTTATAGTTGGTGGGTTTGAAGCTGTATTTGAGATAAATCGTAACTTTAGAAATGAAGGTATGGATGCAACTCATAATCCAGAGTTTACATCTATAGAGTTTTATTGGGCATATAAAACTTATAAAGACTTGATTGAGATTACAAAAGAGTATTTTCAGTACCTTTTTGAGCATCTTGATTTACCAACTATACTGCCTTATGGAGATATGGAAGTTGATTTTTCAGATTTTAAAGAGATACCATTAGCTGAATCTTTAACAACTATAGGTGGTGTACCTAAAGATATTATAAATGATAGAGAGAAAATTGTAGCATATTTAAAAGAGCATGATGTAGATGTAAATGAAAAACTAAATTTAGGTTTACTTCAAGGTGAATTATTTGATGAGTTTGTTGAAGAAAAACTTATTAATCCAACTTTTATAACAGAGTATCCAGTTGAGTTATCTCCACTTGCAAGAAGAAGTGATGAAAATCCTGAATTAACTGAAAGATTTGAACTTTTTATAGCAGGTAGAGAAATAGCAAATGCTTTTAGTGAGTTAAATGACCCAGTTGATCAGCTTAGTCGTTTTGAAGGTCAGATGGATGCAAAAGAGAGTGGAGATGATGAAGCACACGAGATGGATCAAGATTTTGTTGAAGCATTGAGTTATGGTATGGCTCCAACTGCTGGTCAGGGTATTGGTATAGATAGACTTGTGATGTTGCTTACAAATGAGCATAGTATTCGTGATGTATTATTATTTCCAGCTATGAAGCCATTATCTACAGAAGAGATAACTAAGGATTAATTTATGTCAGTTAAGCCAACTATTCTTTATGTTGAAGATGAAGATGGTGTTCGTCAACAGTTATCTAAACTTTTAACTCGCTTTTCCAGCGAGTTATATGTAGCAGAAGATGGAAAGGTTGGTTTAGAACTTTTTAAAAAATACTCTCCAAATATAGTTATAACAGATATAAAAATGCCAGTTATGAATGGTATAGATATGGTTAAGGCTATAAAAGAGATTAGCCCTGAAGAGCATATTATATTTACCACTGCACATAGCGAGAGTGAGTATTTTATAGATGCTATAGAAACTCATGCAGATGGGTATATATTAAAGCCACTAAGCTTTCAAGTTTTTACAAATAAATTAAATCAAATTACAAAACAGATAAATATAGAAAAAGAACTTTTAGCACAGCAAGTTTTAACAAATGAGATAACTCAGATGCTAAATTTACTTATAGTTTTAGATAATGATAACAATATAATATACTCAAATAAAAATTTTTTAAAGTTTTTTAGTCTTCGTAATATTGAACAATTTAATAGTGAATATAAAAGTATTGTAAATGTTTTTGTAAACTATGGAGATTTTTTTTATCCAAAAGATGAAAAAAACTGGATTGATGAAATTAAGAACTTAGATGATGATAAAAGAGTTGTATCTATGGTAAATGAAGAAGCTGAACCTCAGGCTTTTATTTTATCTATAAAACAGATGGAAGAAACAGGTCATACTATAATTATATTTACAGAGATTACAAATATAACTATTAAGAAAAATGAATTAGAGTATAAAGCTTATACCGATGAACTTACAAAAATAGGTAATAAATTATATTTTGAAGATGCATTAAAAAAAGAGTTTAAATTAGCTTCAAGCAATAAAAAGCCATTGGGTCTTATAATGTTTGATATAGACTTTTTTAAACAGTTAAATGATAAATATGGTACTAAGATAGGGGATAGTGTATTGGTTGAATTAGTTCAACTTGTTAGAAGTAGTATTTCTCAAAATGATATTTTTGCTAGATATTTTGGTAATCAATTTGTTCAACTTTTACCAAATACTTCAAAAGAACATACATTAGTAGTTGTAAATCGTGTAAAAAATCTTATAGATAATCATACTTTTGTAGATGATATTAAAATCACTTGTAGTTTTGGAATATCTAATACAATAGATAGTTTGGATGCCGAAACTTTAGTAGATGAAGCTCAAAAAGCACTTTCTTTAGCTAAAGAATCAGGGAGAAATAAAATCTGTTTTATTTCATAAAAAACTTAAACACTACTACAAAACTCATATTAGTTTTATTTATACCTGTTGTAACTATTGGTTATTTTATTTTACACTCTACTATATTATCTTATGAAAAACATTCAGAGCTTTTAAAAATACAACATTTTTTAGAAAATAGCAGATATTCAAATGACTTAATTCATGAGCTTCAAAAAGAAAGAGCTTTAAGTGCTATTTATGTAAGTTCTAAAGATAAAATTTTTTATTATAAATTAGTTCAACAGAGAAAACTTACCGATGTTAAATTGGATATATTTAAAAAAAATCTTCTATTTGATGATAATTTTTTAAATATATATCTAAACAGTGCTATAAAAAAATTAGATAATATGAAAGATGTAAGAGCCAAAATAGACAATAAACAAATTGATGCTACAACTATAATAAGATATTTTTCAAATATAAATAATAATTTATTAAATCATATATCTTATTTTTTAACAATATCTACAGAAAGTGAAATATCTAAAATGATATTTTCATATTTAAATCTTTTAAAAGCTAAAGAGAGTTCAGATATTGAAAGAGCTGTTTTAAGTAGTGCTTTTATATCTGGTATGATTTCTGATGAATATTACAAATGGTTTAGTTTGCTGTATAGTGCTCAGCAAACATATCTTGATAATTTTAAAAATTCTGTCTCCAAAAAGCATTTGGATTATTTTAATAAAAAAATGGATACTGAAATAGTAGAAAAATTAAAAGAACTTCGTGAAATTGCTTTTAGCAGAGTAATAAAAAGTAAAATTATCTTAAATATAAAAGATATTATTGGTTATGGTGGATTAATACATAATTTTAAAAATTATCTTTTAAGAGGTGATGACAAATATGAAATAAAATTTAATGAACAGTATAAACAGTTATTAAAATATATTGAACAATATAAAAAATTACAAAGTACGACAACAAAAGAACTTGAACTACTTTCTAAAGTTGAAATTGTTTTTAAAAAGTATAAAAATAATTTATCTGTTATAAAACGAAATAAAGATATTTTATCTATACGGGAGATAGATAAAATAGTAAGTATAAATGATGAAAAAGCAATCATTAATATAAAAAGTTTGGGTAGTAATATTCTTGGTAATAATGTTTTATTATGGTATCAGATATCTACAAAAAGAATTGATATCTTAAGAGATATTGAACGAAACTATGCAAAAGATATAGATATTAAGATGAAACAGATTATCAAAGATATTACAAATGAACAGATATTTAACTTTTTATTGATTAGTTTTGTATTTATATTTGTTTTTTCTTTATCTGTTTTATTGATATGGAATATAACAACATCTATAAGAAAGATAGGTAATGGTCTTGTCAATTTTTCTGAATATATACGTGGAAATGTTAACAATATAAAGCCTATAGAGATAGATGGTAATGATGAATTTGCTAAGATGGCAGAAATAGTAAATAAAAATATTGCAAAAACAAAACAATATCTTGATAAAAAAGTTCAAGAAGAGACAGAAAAAAACACATTGCTACTTGCTAAATTTAATATAGATTTAGAACATCAAATAGATATAGCTTTAAAAGAAAATACAAAGCAACTTCAATTATTACAAGAACAAAGCAAATTGGCTGCAATGGGTGAAATGATAGGTGCTATAGCACATCAATGGAGACAACCATTGAATGAACTTGGGATAAATATACAAAATTTAGAATATGATTATATATATGAAGAGATAGATGAAAAATTTATAAAAGAGTTTATCGAATCAAATTACAATACAATACAGTATATGTCAGATACTATAGATGATTTTAAAAATTTTTTTCGTATAGATAAGACAAAATCAAATTTTAGTGTTAAAGATAGTATTGATATTGTTTATAAAATGGTATCTGCCCAATTTGATAGATATGAAATAATTGTCAATATATCTGGTAATGACTTTATTTATAATGGATTTAAAAGTGAGTTTCAACAAGTTATTTTAAATATTTTAAATAATGCTAAGGATGCACTTCTTGATGGTAAAATTAAAAATCCAACGATTGATATTTTAATAAACAATAATGAAATTTTTATACAGGATAATGCTGGTGGGATAGAAGAAAAGATTATCGATAGAATATTTGAACCATATTATACTACTAAAGAGCAAGGAAAAGGAACTGGTCTTGGGTTATATATGTCAAAGACAATTATAGAAAAAAATATGAACTCAAAATTAGAAGTTAAAAATGAAAATGGTGGTGCTTGTTTTAAAATTACACTCAACTAATCTTTTTATTATTAATTTTTAAGTATAATGGTTGCAATATTAATTACGAGGAATTTTGTAAAATGAGTTTTTTAAAAGAATTTGATGAAGAAGTATTTAACTTATGTGAAAAAGAGCTAGAGAGACAAACTGATCATTTAGAGATGATAGCATCTGAGAACTTTACACTTCCAGCTGTTATGGAAGCTATGGGAAGTGTATTTACTAACAAATATGCAGAGGGTTATCCTGCTAAAAGATACTATGGTGGTTGTGAATATGCTGATGGTGTAGAACAATTAGCTATTGACAGAGCTTGTAAACTTTTTGATTGTAAATTTGCAAATGTTCAACCTCACTCAGGTTCTCAAGCAAATGGTGCAGTTTATGCAGCACTTCTAAAAGCTGGTGATAAACTTTTAGGTATGGATTTAAGTCATGGTGGACACCTTACTCATGGTTCAAAACCATCTTTTTCTGGTAAAAACTACTCAAGTTTTACTTACGGTGTTGAGCTTGATGGTCGTATCAACTATGAAAGAGTTATGGATATAGCAAAAATTGTTCAACCAAAGATTATAGTTTGTGGTGCATCTGCTTATGCTCGTGAGATTGACTTTAAAAAATTTCGTGAGATTGCTGATGAAGTTGGTGCAATTTTATTTGCTGATATTGCTCACATAGCTGGTCTTGTTTGTGCAGGTGAACATCCATCACCATTTCCTTATGCTGATGTTGTAACAACTACTACGCACAAAACTTTAGCAGGTCCTCGTGGTGGTATGATAATGACTAATGATGAAGATATAGCTAAAAAAATCAACTCTGCAATCTTCCCAGCACTTCAAGGTGGACCTTTGGTTCATGTTATGGCTGCTAAAGCAGTTGGTTTTAAACATAATCTTTCACCTGAATGGAAAGAGTATGCTAAGCAAGTTAAGAAAAATGCTTCTGTTTTGGCTGATGTACTTATGAAAAGAGGGTATAATGTAGTATCTAATGGTACAGATAATCACCTTGTTTTAGTATCTTTTGTAGGTATGGATATATCTGGTAAAGATGCAGATGCAGCACTTGGTAATGCTGGTATAACAGTAAACAAAAACACTGTTCCAGGTGAAACAAGAAGTCCATTTGTAACTTCTGGTATAAGAGTTGGTTCACCAGCACTTACTAGTCGTGGTATGAAAGAGAAAGAGTTTGAACTTATAGCAAATAAAATGGCTGATGTTTTAGATGATATAAACAATACTGAACTTCATACAAAAATTAAAGAAGAGTTAAAAGAGTTAGCTCAAAACTTTGTAATCTATAATCAAGCAACTTACTAGGGAGAATTATTTATGACAGCTATGGATATGAAACTTATAAAAATGATAAGTGACCATTATTGGTTAAAAAGTGATAAAGTAGTAAGCAAGATATCATTTAAAGGTCGTACATTTTACAATAAATTTGAAAGAGTGAATGCATCATTAAACCAAGCTGTTATAAATAGTCATTTAAAGGGTGATATAACTGTAGCTCATTCGCTTGTAAACTCTCGTGGCAAGGTTGAAAACATAGTTATAGACTATAATGGAAGAGACCCTGAGAGATTTTATCATAGAGCTCAGCTTTTGCTTCGTGAAGAGGGTTATATAAACTTTACTGCTTATAAAACAAAAACAGAAGGACATCTGCATCTTTATATACATAAGGGTCATACAACACTTCAAGAGGCTATACAACTAGGTAAAATATTAAGTATGAAGTTAGCAGCAAAACAACCAAAGCAATGGAAAATGTTTCCAAATAATGATATGCCAGATGAGTACAATATATTAACTTTACCTTATGAAGTTTATGCCAAAGAGCGAGGCGCTTCTTGGTCAAAACATATGTAAGAGCTTCTTTAGAAAAGATATGTAAAAAGGATAAATGATGGAAGAAAAACAAGAATTAAATGATATTATATTAAATAAAGGTAATTCAGTTAGTAATAATAAAAAGATAATACTTGCTGTTGCTACATTAGGAATAGTTCTTATTATAGTTGTTTTACTTATGAATTCTATATCATCTGATGAAAACAATAATTTACCACAAGCAGTATTACCACCCGATCCAAGAGAGATAAATCAACAGCCTATTGATAATGAACCACTATTTGAAGATGTTGAGGTTGTTCAAGAAAGTACAGCTAATGACAATTTAGATAATATCGCTCAGAGATTAAAAGAACAAAGTGCTCAAGAGGAGGAAGTAAAGGCAACTCCAAAACCAAAGCCTGTTGTAAAACCTAAGCCAAAACCAAAACCTGTAGTTAGACATACAGAAAAAAAAGTTGTAAAAACAACGCCTAAGAAGACAACAACTACTAAAAAAATGTATTATGCACAAGTTGGTTCTTTTTCAAAATATGAGCCAAATAAAAAGTTTTTAAAATCTATAACAGATAAAGGTTATGGATATACATATAAGAAAGTTGGAAAACTAAACAAAGTATTAGTTGGACCATTTAAAGATGATAAAGAGGCTCGTCGTGCTTTAAAAGTTATAAGAAGTAGCATAGAAGCTGGTGCTTTTTTAGTAAAATACTAAGGGTTTAGAAGTTGATTTTTTCAAAACAATTTACACTTGATCAATTAGCACCGATAGCTGTGTACTCAAAACTAAAAGATATGTTTCAGGATGAAGTTACATATCTTTTTGAGAGTGCTGATGCTAGTGAGGGTAACTATAGTTTTATATGTATAGGTGCAAGAGAAAGATTACAATATATAGATGATAAAACTATATATACAGATAGTAATCAAACAAAACATATAAAAGATGAAAACCCTTTTGATTTTTTAAAAAACTACTATAAAAACATAGATACAACCATATACAAAGAAGCAGTAAGCAAGTTAAATGTTGGTTT
>JAMOQV010000018.1 GCA_027068615.1 Helicobacteraceae bacterium
AAATACTTCTTATTGGTGGTGGTGGGCATTGTCATTCTGTGATAGATGTGATAGAGCAAGAAGATAAGTTTGAGATAGCTGGGATTATAGATAAAAAAGAGTTAGTTGGGAAAAAAGTTTTAAACTATAAGATTATAGGTTGTGATGATGATTTGAAAGAGTTATATAAAACTTATAAATATGCCATCATAACAGTTGGTCAAATAAAATCAAACACAATAAGGGTAAAACTTTTTAATCTTTTAAAAAATATAGGTTATAAACTACCAACTATAATATCTCCGTTTGCTTATGTGTCAAGATATGCAACCATAGATGAGGGAACTGTTATAATGCATCAAGCACTTGTAAATGCAAATGCAATCATAGGTAAAAACTGCATTATAAACACAAAAGCACTTATAGAACACGATGTAAAAGTTGAAGATAATTGTCATATAAGTACAGCATCTGTTATAAACGGCGGTGTAGTTGTAAAAGAAAATACATTTTTTGGGAGTAATAGTGTCTCAAAAGAGTATATAGAGATAGATGGATTTGTAAAAGCTGGAATATTAACAAAAGGAATGTAGTTGTCTGATAATAAATTTGATGAATGGAATAGTATAAAAAAAGAACTAAATAAAACTAAACATAAATATTTTAGAGAAAAAGAGATATACTTTGTATCTGTAGGACAAAATATAGGTAGTGAAATATATGGAAAAAATGATGAGTTTTTAAGACCTGTATTAGTATATAAACGATTATCAAAATATAACTTTTTAGGTATTCCATTAACTTCAATTGAAAAAATTGGTAGTTATTATTTTTTATTTAGTTATAAGAGAGATAAAATTTCCACGGCTTTATTTAATCAGATAAAAGTATTTGATAGCAGACGAATAAAATACTTTAGTGGGAAAATGAAAAATAACGATTTTGATAATCTTAAGATAAAGTTATTAGATTTTTTTACCCTCCAAAAAAGAGGGGGCATAACTACACAAGGTAGTCAGCGAAATAATGAACATATTGTATTACAAAAAAAGAATAATGTCAATAGTGTATTTATAATAGCCGAAGCTGGAGTAAACCATAACGGAAGTATAGAGTTAGCAAAAAAACTTATAGATGTAGCTGTTGATGCTGGTGTTGATGCTGTTAAGTTTCAAACATTTAAAGCATCAAACTTAGTTTCAAAAGATGCTAAAAAAGCACAGTATCAAGCTAAAAATATAGATGATAACGATGATAGTCAATACAATATGCTTAAAAAGTTAGAGTTAGATTTAGATACTCATAAAGAGCTTATGGCTTATTGTAACTCAAAAGATATAATGTTTCTCTCAACACCATTTGATCACGATAGTATAGAGTTACTAAATGATTTGGGACTTGATATATTTAAAATACCAAGTGGAGAGATAACCAACTTACCATATCTAAGACATATAGGAAGTTTAGATAAAAAAGTGATTTTATCAACAGGTATGGCAGATATGAAAGAGATAAAAGATGCACTAGATATACTAACAAATGCAGGAACAAAAAAAGAAAATATAACTATACTTCATGCAAATACAATGTATCCAACCCCTATGGAAGATGTAAACCTAAATGCGATGTTAAGTATAGGTAGAGAGTTTAATGTGGCTTATGGTTATAGTGATCATACTTTAGGTATAGAGATACCAACGGCATCTGTTGCTATGGGTGCTAGTGTGATAGAGAAGCATTTTACACTTGATTGTGCTATGAAAGGGCCTGATCATAAAGCTTCACTTGAGCCAGATGAGTTAAAAGCTATGGTAAAAGCCATACGAAATATAGAACAAGCCATAGGAGATGGCATCAAAAAGCCAAGTAAAAGTGAAACTCCAAATATCCAAGTGGTAAGAAAATCTATCGTAGCTAGTTGCATTATAAAAAAAGGTGAACTTTTAAGTGAAGAAAATTTAGCTATAAAAAGACCTGCAAATGGTATAAGCCCTATGAAGTGGGATGAAGTTATAGGAACTTATGCTAAAAAAGATTA
>JAMOQV010000019.1 GCA_027068615.1 Helicobacteraceae bacterium
TAACAAATCGTTTAAGAAGCTGATAAGTAAGGCTTTATTTTCTTCTGTGCCAAATAACCATTTAAAGCCGAAGTCTGTAAATGGATCTATATATTTATCGTGGATTGTCATACACATTTTACACTCCTAATTATAGTTCTAAAAAAACTACTACCACTGCCACTGAAAAAATAACCATCTTTTTGATACTGCTTTAACTCTTTATACTCTTTTAAAGCTGGTGCAAAAAGGTCATTTAACTCTTTTGGTGTTTTTGTTTTTAATGCATCTTCACTTTTTAGTGAAGTGTAATATTTTACCTCATCATCATTTATAGGATTATAAAAATTTTCTCTATAACTTTTATAAACTTTTGGGGTGCTTATCTGAACTTCTGGGGTATATGTATCAAACTCTAAAAGAGGCTCTTTAAACTCCTCTACTATCTCCCCTATCCCACTTACATTTGCACTATCATAACCATATATAAAAAAAGGAACATCAGCACCAACTTTTAAACCAATAGAAGCCAACTCATCATCACTTAGATTTAAATCTAACTTTTCATTACACATCTTAAGATAAGTTGCACTATCACTACTTCCACCACCAAGACCCGCAAAAGCTGGTATATTTTTTTTCACAACTATTGAATTTTTTTGCATTAGCTTTTCTAAATCTTCACTTTTTGTGTACTCTAGTAGTGCTTTGTAAGCTTTATAGATGGTATTTTGAGTGCTCTCACAAGAAAACTTACCAATGATTTTAAATTCATTAGTATCTTTTTCTTGAAAGTAAAGCTCATCATAAAGATTATCTACTCTCATAAATCGTGAAAGTATCTCATGGTAATCCCCTCTCATACCAGTAATCTTTAAAAAAATATTTACTTTTGCATAAGCTTTATAAATCGTCATACTATTTCTTTAACATTTTACTTAAAACATCAAGTTCATTATCTTCAACTATTTTTGAAGCAGCTATATTTGAATCTTTTACTTTTTCTAATAACTCTGTTCTTAGTATCTCTATATCTCTAGGAGCTTCTATACCTAGTTTTACAACACCATTTTCAACAGATAAAACTTTTACCTCTATGTCGTCCCCTATTTGTATAGCTTCTTTTAATTTTCTAGCAAGTACTAACATATATATATCCTACCCAATTCATATTTTACTTTTTTATCTTCTATATTGATTATAGATATATTATCACCATTATCAAGCCAATAATACCCATCATTTTTTATATCTAAATCTTCTAAAGCAAGAACTCTTCCATATTTGAGATTATCACTATCACCATTATAATAATTTTGAGGGATATTTAAAGATTTTTTTATATCTAGTGCTTTTTCATCTTCATAGATAAACTGCCCCTCATTTAGTCTCTCTAAAGCACTTAAACTTCCATCTTTTACACCAAGTCTATTAGCTATAATGCGACCAAGTGAACGGATATAAGTACCCTCTGAAACCGTTGCTTCAAAAGTTACAAAAGGGTGACAATAACTAATCCACTTAGTTTCATATATAGTTGAATTTATCTTATTTAGCTTAACCTCTTTACCAGCACGAGCCAAGTCATAAGCTCTTTGACCGTTTATCCTTTTTGCAGAAAAGATTGGTGGCTCATACTCTAGCTCCCCCTCTAAAGATTTTACAGTTTTTTTAACAACATCAGCATCAAACTCATCTAAAAACTCAACACTCTTTATCATCTCAGTATCCAAACTATCACTTTTAGCTCCAAGCCACAAAGTAGCTTTGTAAGTTTTTGGAGTTTTATTTAAAAATCTAAAAAGTTTAGTATGACTACCCATCCCAATTACAAGCACACCCTTAGCAAAAGGGTCAAGTGTCCCAGTAAATCCAGCTTTTTTAGTTCCGTACTTCCTTTTTAACTTTGATAGGAAAAGGTTTGAACCAATACCAGATGGTTTATATGCTACGAAAAGTCTGTTCATATAAGTTTCTCCCACTCAAACTTAGAAATATTTTTATCTTCTTTACTAAATTCTATCCCTA
>JAMOQV010000020.1 GCA_027068615.1 Helicobacteraceae bacterium
TGACCGCTGGTACCGCAAACCAGTGCTCTATCCAGCTGAGCTACGAGCGCACACCGTCTCTTGTTTAAGAGGTTGAAATTTTATCATTTTAAACTTATAGAAAAATAAAAAAGATAAATTATCTAAATTTTTTTAAGATATTTTCTATCTCTTTCTCTTTTTTAAACAATCTGTGTGTTTTTTTTAAATATGAGTTAAGTAAAGTTTTAGAATCAATATTTCCATCAAGATTAAAATCTTTACTCATCTCTTTTTCCAAAAATGGTAAAAAATCATCCTCTATATTTAAATCAAAAGAGCGACCATTTACATACAAAGATATTTTAGTCATAAATCATTAGCCTAAGATACCTTCGATTTTATTAACAATCTCTTCCATCTCTAACTCTTTCATAGCATTTTCATCTTCAAGTTTTAAGATTTGTTGATCTTTTAACTCTTTTTCTGCTTTTAAAGAAGCTATCTCTGTTTGTAAGTTTGCATTTTCACTTTTAAGTTTATTATACTTTTCTAATATACTTGTTACTTTCTCGTCTAATTTTTCTAATGTTGTTTTATTTGCTGTTTGCTTATCCATATGTTTTTCCTTATTTTTTTATAGTTATTATTTTATCACAAAAACTTTAATTACTAAAGTAAAAATATAAAATATTTATGTATTTCTTTTTGTTGTACTATTTAGCCCCTAATTTACTAAGAACAACTTTTATAGTTTTTATAAGTATAACAAAGTCAGCCCATAAAGACCAATTTTTTATATACCAAACTTCCAACTCATTTCTTTGCTTAAAAGTAAGGTTATTTCTTCCAGCTACTTGCCATAAACCAGTAACTCCTGGTTTAACTTTTAGTATAAAATGCTTATATGCATCTAACTTTTTTTCTTCACTTAACATATATGGTCTAGGGCCTACCAAGCTCATCTCATTTTTAAGTACATTTATAAGTTGTGGTAGTTCATCTATAGAAGTTGCTCTTAGTATTTTTCCAATTTTTGTTATTCGTGGGTCATTTTTATACTTGTGATACTTTTCATAGTATTTAACCTCATCAGGATTTTCTTTTAGATATGTTTTTAAAATCTCATCACCGTTTTCATACATCGTTCTGTATTTATATATTTTAAAGTTAATATTATCTTTTCCCAAGCGGTATTGTCTAAAAAATATATCACCTTTTGAATCAAGCTTTATAACAATAACAACTAAAATATGTATAAGTAAAAATATAGGTGAAACCATTAATGTTAAAGATTTGTCAAAAATATTTTTTATAAAAATATTTCTTTTTATAAGTAGCTTATTTTCTATCTGAATAGTATTTAATCGTATATTTGAATACTCAAGTATATTTGAGTGCATAAAATTTATATTTGTTATGTATGGAACAACAAAAAGTTCACTATGTTTATCCAAATATTTATCTATAAGTTTATTAAACTTTTCTATCTTCAAACCTTGAGATACTATGATAACACTATGATAATCATCCTCAGAATACTTCTGTCCCAAGTACCAGTTATGTGCTAATTCATTTTTAAATATATCAACTTGTTCATCAAGTCCAACAACCAAAACCCTTTTATTAAAAGCATCTATCTTAAATATAAGTTTTTTTGTATATCTTTTTGCAATAGGAAGCAAAATAATCCCCATTGAAAAATATATAACTATAAAAACCCTTGAATATTCGAGATTTGTTTTAGTAAGTGCCAAAAATGATAGTGTAATTAAAAAACCTAAAATAAAGGCTTTTGATACTTTAAGTGTATCTTGCCAAAAATCATACCTAAAACGGTATATTTTTTCATAATACATAAGTGAAAATACGATAAATATAACAAAAGAAAAATCAGAAAGTCCAAATCTATCAAACTCTGGTAACTTTACAATACCAATATGTTCTCTTACATATACACTAAGGTAAAAAAGCACTATCAACCAAAGTACATCTGTAACAGCAATAAGTAACTTAGTTAAATATCTTTGCATCTATCTTTTACAAATTCTCCAAATTTATCTTTAAAATCTTTATATTTTAAAGCACTAACCCTAACATCATCTGCTACAAATTTTTTACTCTCAAACCGTTTTATAGCCTTTATTATATCATCTTTTGTTTGATGTTGAAAATGAATACCATTTATACCATCTTCAACTGTCTCTTTTGTCCCACCTTGATTTAATGCAACAACAGGAGTTCCACAAGCCATAGCTTCTATAGGTATTATCCCAAAATCTTCAACAGCACCATAAACAAAACATTTTGCTCTTTGCATATAATCAACTAACGCATCATTAGCACAATATCCCAAAACAGAGATATTTTCTTTTGCTATCTCTTTTATAGCATCATATTCTTCCCCTGCACCTATAACAACTAACTTCTTATCTGGCATCTCATTGAAAGCTTCAACTATAAGTTTTGTTTTTTTATAAGGTACTAATCTTGAAGCTGTTATATAAAAATCATCTTTATCTTTATATAACTCAAATCTATCTACATCAACAGGTGGATAGATAACTATAGAATCTCTATCGTAAGTTCTTTTAATCCTCTCTTGAACAAACTTTGAGTTTGCAACAAAATAATCAACTCTATCTAAAGTATCTATATCCCATTTTCTTAATCTTTTTAATGTCCACTTTACAAACAAAGCTTTTAAACCTTTGAGATTTGAAGTGTATTCATCATACAAATCCCAAGCATATCTTATAGGGGTATGACAATAACATATATGTAACTGATTTTTATGAGTTTTGACACCCTTTGCAACTGCCCAAGATGAGCTTATAATCAAATCATAAGAGTTTAGATTTAAACTCTCTATAGCTATTGGAAAAAGTGCAAGATAGTATCTAAAATATTTTTTTGAAAATGGTAGTTTTTGGATAAAAGTGGTTGTTACTTTTTTAGAGTTTATTATCTCTTTTTTATCTTTAGCATCTAAAAAATCAACTAAAGAAAATATATCAGCATCAGGATAAAGCTCACAAATAGACTTTAAAACCTTTTCAGCACCAGCATCTGTAACAAGCCAATCATGAATTATTGCTATTTTCATTTCTTTTTAAATCCGCTTTAACCATCATAGAACATAACTCTTCAAATGAACACTTAGCTTCCCAACCCAACTCATCTTTTGCTTTTTGTGGATTACCTACAAGGATATCTTTTTCTGGTGGTCTATAAAATGCTAGATTTACTTTTACTACAACTTTACTAGTAGCAACATCAACGGCTACCTCTTGCTCATTTTTACCTCTAAATTCCAACTCTATACCAGCTGATTTAAAAGCCATTGTTACAAACTCTCTTACTGTGTGAGTTTTATTTGTTGCAAGAACATAGTTATCTGCTTTGTTAGCTTGAAGCATAAGATACATACCCTCAACATAGTCCCTAGCATAACCCCAGTCCCTTTTAGCATCCATATTTCCAAGTTCTAAACACTCCATCTTGCCTAGCTTGATTTTTGCTACAGAATCTGTAATCTTTCTAGTTACAAAGTTTATACCTCTTAGTGGTGATTCGTGATTATACAAAATACCACTACAAGCAAAAAGTCCATACATATCTCTATAGTTTACAACCATCCAATGTGCATAAAGTTTAGCTATACCATAAGGGTTTCTAGGAAAAAATCTTGTATTTTCATCTTGAGGATGGCTTAACACCTGACCAAACATCTCAGAAGTACTAGCCTGATAAAATCTTATTTTATTATCTATAAGTCTTATCGCTTCAAGAAGATGAGCACAACCTAAACCTGTTACATGAGTAGTAACTAAAGGCTCTTCAAAAGATGCACATACAAAACTTTTTGCTGCTAGATTATATATCTCATCTGGCATAATGTTTTTAACCATAGTAACAGTTGTATCAAAGTCTTTCAAGTCATACTCAAGAAGATGAAGATTTGGATGATTATCTATACCTAACTCTTTAATCCTCCAAAAGTTTTCAGATAAACTTTTTCTATAAGTTCCATAAACTTCATAATCTTTACTAAGCAATAACTCTGCTAAATATGCTCCATCTTGACCTGTTATACCTGTTATTATGGCTTTTTTCATTATTTTACTAACTTATCAAGTAATGATATATTTTTAAAATCATTTGTAACTATAAGTAAACCTATATATGAGTTTACCAAATCATATATATTTTCTATATATTTATACTTTACATTGTATTGTTTGTTTTTAGCATCATTTACATCGATAATACTTTTTAAACCGTGTTCATAACCCTGTTCTATAGACTCAGAATAAAGCTCTGCAGAAACAAGTGCTTCTTGATACATAGAAACAGATTCTATTGAGGCATCCAATAGAGCTAAATTTTCATCATAAATAACTTCTATTTGTTTTTTTGTATCTTCATACTCTTCTAATGCTGATTGAACATTGTATTGCAATTCACTTACTCTTGACGAAGTTCTTCCTCCACTATAAATTGGTAGATTGAACAAAAGCATAACACTTTTTACATCTTTATATAGAGAATCAGAAGTTGGGTCATCAGTCTCATAACCAGAGTAAGATGCCTGTAAATCAAGTGTAGGATAATGAGCAACAAAAGCATTATGAACATCTTTTTTTGCAACTTCTACTGAAAGTTTTGCTTTTAAAAGTTGTAGATTATTTGTAAAATCTCCACTTTTATTTATAGAAGATTTTATAAGTGCGATAGTGCTTAATATATGTTCATCTGGTTTTATAGATGGCAATTCATACTTATAGTTACCTATCAACTGCTTTAGCTTTAATCTGTTGACAATAAAAAGTTTTTTATCTTTTTTTAAATCAATTTGAGCAGATTTATAATCAACTTTCATCTCCAACAAATCCATCTTACTAGCCATATACATATCATACTTTTTAGCTAACTCATCAAGTCTTGATTTTGCATATCTTAGATAAGCTTTATCTAACTCTATCTTATTGTTGATTTTTAAAACATCAAGATATGCTTGAAAAACTTTTTGTGCTAATTCATCTTTTTCTAACTCAACACCAACTTTATAAAGTTCATTTTTTGATTTTTCTAAAGATATACCTGTATATATATTTGCATTGTATATAGATTGTTTCAAAGAAAGAGTATAATTAATCAAACCCTGATTTATTGTATCTTCCGTTGCATTGTAATTTTTATTGTATTTATATTCAGTTTTTTTATACGATGCAGATAGATTTATTTGAGGATACAATTGTGATTTTGCTTGATTTACTCTCTCTTTTGCACCTTCTGACTTAAATATAGAAGCTTTTAATGAGTGTGTATTTTCTAAAGCCAACTCATAAGCTTTAGAAAATGTCAAAACCTCAGCATTTAAAGATATAACACTAAAAATACTTAGTAAAATGATTTTATTCTTCATTGAAACTTTTCTCCAACATCATTCTAAAAGGTTTTATAAGATAACTAAGAGCAGTTCTATTTCCTAGTTTTATCATAACCTGAGCTGGCATACCAGAAACTAAAACGAAACCATGTTCATCTAATGTCTTCATACCCTCTTCATTTACCTCTATTTTAGCTTCATAATAAGGCATACCTGTAACTTCATCTATAGCACTATCAGCAGATACATAAGTAACAACACCTTGTATAACATTTATCTGTTTTAGATTAAATGCTGAAAACATTATATCTGCTAAAAGACCTTTTCTTACTTTATCAATATCTGTTGTTTGTATCTGAGCTATAACTATAAGTTTAGCATCTGTTGGTATTATGTCTAGTATTCTTTCGCCTGGTTTTATAACAGCTCCAACTGTATGTATAGTCATACCAACAACTGTTCCTGATATAGGTGCTTTTACAGTTGTTCTTCTTAAAGTATCTTCATTCGCTATGATTTTTGACTTTAAGTCAGATATCCTAGTTTTTGCTTCCACATACTTTTGTAAGATATCTTTTTTAAACTCTTTTTCTCTTAAAAGTTGCTGAGTTTTGGTTTCACTTATCTGTTCATTTAACTTTGCAATCTGAGAAGAGGTACTTGCTAAATCACCAGCTATCATATTTTCTTCTCTTTGAAGCTCTCTTATCCTCTGCTTATCTACAAGTCTCTCTTTATAAAGGTTTTCCCACTCTAACTTCTCTTCTAAAAGTGAAGCTTTTTTCTGTTGTTTACTTATCATTAAAGACTTAAGACCATCTATCTGCTTGTTTAGTTGAGATATCTTTTTCTTAGTGATAGCTTTTTCATCTCGTATAGTCTTTTTTGTTGTGATAAATATATTTGTTTGGTCTTTTATCGCATTTTCATCTGTTAACTCTTTTGGAAAACTTATCTTATCTGCACCATCTCTTTGAGCTTGAAGTCTTGCAAAAAGAGCTATAACATCTTGATACTGAGCTTTTAAGATATCTAGTTGAGCTTTTATCTGAACATCTCTTAGTTTTAATAAAACTTGACCTTTTTCTACTTTGTCACCATTTTTTACATATATGGCAGTAACTTTACCACCTTCTAAATGCTGAACAGTCTTTTTGTTTAAGTCAGCTGATACTTTCCCCATAGCTACAGAAGAACTAGCAAGTGGAGCAAAAGCCATCCAACCACCAAGAATTCCAAATACTAAAAAAATTACTAAAAATCCAAATCTTACTACACCACTGTCATCACTTGATGGCATTTTTATCTTTTCATTCATCATTTTTCCTTAACTACCTGGTTTACCAAGTGATATTTTTGGAGCTGGAGATGCAGGTTGTTGTTTTGCAGGTTGTTGTTGCTGTTTAGCCTGATTGTTTGCTTGTGCTATCTTTGCCAATACCTGATTTGTCTCACCATATAACTCTAAAGTACCATTTTTAACTACTGCTAGTTTATTTGTTACTTGTAGTATATTTGGTCTATGAGTTATAAGTATAACTGTTGTTTTACTCTCTTTTAAAAATTTTATAGCTCTAACAAGAGATGCTTCACCTTGATCATCAAGATTTGAGTTTGGTTCATCTAGTAAAACTAATACAGGATTATCATATATAGCTCTTGCAAAACCTATCCTTTGTCTTTGTCCACCCGAAAGAGTTGCTCCACCTACACCTATTCTAGTATCATAACCCTCAGGTAATCGTAAAATCATCTCATGAACACCAGCTTTTTGAGCAGCTTCTACAACTTTTTTAGAATCAACTTCATTAAATCTAGCTATATTTTGACTGATAGTACCCTCAAAAAGTTCTATATCTTGAGGTAGATAACCTATATACTTACCTAAAAGCTCTTTATCCCATTGATGGATATCTGCTTTATCTAGTCTTACTTTACCTTGAACTAAAGGCCAAAGACCAAGTATAGCTCTTGCAAGTGAAGATTTACCAGCAGCTGATGGACCGATAATCCCAACAACATCACCTTTGTTTATCTTCATAGAGATACCTTTGATAGATGGTTGTTTAGCACCAGGTGGTACAACAACAACACCCTCAAGAATAATCTCACCTTGTGGAGCTGGAAGTTCCATATACTCTTTATCTTTTGGAAAATCTTCTAAAAGTTTTTCAAGTCTTGCATAAGATGTTCTAGCACTACTAAAACCTTTCCAACTGTTTATAAGTAAGTCAAGTGGTGCTAAAGCTCTACCCATAAGGATAGAACCAGCTATAAGCATCCCTGAACTTATCTCATTATGTATAGCTAAGTAACCACCTAAACCCAATATAAGTGATTGAAACATCATTCTTGTTACTTTAGATACATTTGAAAAAACACCAGCTTTAGAACTTGCTTCATTTTGAGCATTTAAAAAACCATAGTATTTTTCTTTCCATTTTTCACGGATATTACTTCTCATACCCATAGCATTTATAATCTCTGCATTTCTAAGGTTAGCATCAACAAAAGCTGTTGATGCTCTATTTAGTTTATTTGCCTCTGCTAACTTTGCTTTAGTTGAATATTCATTAAAAATAGTAAGAGATACCAATACTATAGCTGCAAATATAGAGAAATAACCTAAAACAGGATGAAACATAAAAAGTAAAGCTATATATATAGGTATCCAAGGTGTATCAAAAAATGCAAATATACCATTTCCTGTCATAAACTGTCTAACTTGCGTTAAGTCGTTTAATGGCATAGATGAAGCTTTACCAGGGTGTTTGTTTGCTAACTCAAAAAGAGTATTAAAAACCCTTTGACTTAGTAAAGAATCTAACTTGTTACCTATTTTTACAAGCATTCTTGATCTTACTATATCTAAAAGTGCCATAGTTACAAATAGAACTAAAACGATAGAAGTAAGCATTATTAGTGTATCTTCACTTCTACTTGTCATAACTCTATCATATAGTTGTAACATATAGATTGATGGAACTAACATAAGTAGATTTATAAATAAACTAAAAACACCAACTATTATAAATGATTTTTTAGAGGCTAAAATAGCCTCTTTAAGCTCAGAACGAGCATCTTTTTGTTTTTTTTGTGGATTTGCCATAATGATACCTAGCTTTGTCTTTTTTGTGCGATATTAAATAAAGTTTGAATATGTTCTAATGATTTTAGATGAGCATCTATCATAGAGATAATCCCTTTTCTAACCCAATCAGCTAAAATATCATCACTTAAAGCATTTAGTTTTTCTCTATCTACAACTTTAAAACCATTTACTAAAACTTTTTTCTCTTCACCCTCACCTACTGCTATCTCTCTATCTTCTAAGATGCCACTATCTGCTATGATTTTTGCAACATTTTTAGTGATAACCATCTCTTTTTCATGAGCTGTTAAAAACTTGATAGCATGACTTAGTGTATCTGAATGTTCACCTGAACTTTTAAAAAGTTTTTTACCTTTTGATTTTGAAAAAAGTTTTGAATCTTCATCTATAAGTATAACTTTTTGTTCAGGATTTGATTCAGTTGATGCTAATGCAAAAGGGTATTTTCTTAAAAATGATGGAACATAGTTTGTTATCCATTTTCCATTTTCATCAAGTGCAAGATTACCACTACCTAGAGATACTAAAGCTATTAAAGATGGATTTTCATCTGCACTAAATACAACTGGAAAAGTAGCTCCAACAGAAGCAACTTCAGATGCTACAACTGGTATAAATGCACTCTCTCTTGCAAATTCTAAATCTTCAAGTGGATTTATCTTTAACTCTTTGTGTTTAGCTTTATCTAATACTACTAAATTTTTATACATTTTTTTTCCTTTTTTTATCGTTTCTTTTTTTGGTCTTCCTCTTTGTTTTGAGGTTAGACTAACACCTATTTGTTCTTCTAAATTTTTTATAAACTCTACACTGCCAGTTACCGTTTGCTTATATAAACTTTTTGTTATAAATTCTAAAGTTTCATCTAGCATTTTAGAATAAAAGATTTTAGAATATGCTTCTATCCTTTGAACCTGTGTAAAACCTAAATTTTTATATAAATTATGATAAGTTATAATGTTATCTTGCTCATTAAAAAGGTTTTTATGAACACTACTAAATTTATACTCTTTTAACTTAGTAGCTACCCCCTCTTTTAAAGGTAGTGTTTCTATGTACTTCATCACATCAAAAAGATAAATCTTATCTTCAACTAAGGATGCTTTATATCTACCATCCCAAATAGTTCCACTTCGATTGTACTTTTTGTTATAGTATCCAACATATTTTCTACCAAGACTTTGCATAAACTTAGATATAGCTTCTGGATGTTTTGGAGTTAAAAGAAACTCAAAATACTCAGGCATCAATACATAAGAGTGTATATCTATATCGTGCTTAACATTTAGTTCTATAAGCATAGTTCTAAATGTCTCATAGTCCATTTCATCTTTAAACAAAACTAGACCACTTAAACTTTTTAGTAAGATATGTTGAGATGAATCCTCTATAAAAACTCTAATTTTACGAGCCAAATAAATTCCCTTAATTTATATATGAAAGAAGTATAGAGTAATTTATCTTTAAAAGAGATTAAATCACTCTGACACTAAAATTTATAAAATTAAATAGTACCAGAGTTACTTAAAAATGGGAAGATATACCCCAACTAAAGTTTGGTATAGTTGATTTTATAGATTTTATAATGCTTTTTAGCATATCTATATCACAAGTTGTTGAAGCTTTATGCCCCTCTTTTGATATAAATTCTATGTATGTCAAGTTTGTATTTGCATCGTATTTTAAGTTTATAGTTACTAGTAAATCCTCTAATGATTTGTATAGATGGATATCTTCTACATTTGTACTACTAACATTACTATCTTGAGTTCTTGCCTCTTGAGCTTTTATCTCTATCATATCTTCATCATCTTTATATTCAGAATAATGTTTGTATAAATATTCATCAAGTATAGGCAAAAGTTGTATTATAAAACTTCTAGTTATCATAAAATCTATACGATTATCTATATCTTGATAGTTTATAGATAATCTTATCCTATCTTCTATGCTATCATAAGTTGGAGTTAGTGTTTTTATCTGAATAGTTTTCATAATATCAATTTCCAAAAGATATAGTACTTGTATCTAAACCAGTTAAATCTATCACACCTTGTAGTTTAACAACTATATCTGTATCGTTATTAAAAAAATCATCTGAATTCATATTTTCAACAATATATGTATAATCATCATATATAAACCATCGAACAATAGCATTAACACTACCATCTTCAGAAGCTACCAAATTTATAGCCGATGTTAAATCTGAAGTGCTAGATATATCTGTTCTTGAAGCTACTATATTTTCATTACCATGATTTACAAATAACACTCTATCTATTGAATATTCAAAGTCACTTATATAATCCATACTAGTTATAGTGCTTTCTTTTGACTTGAAACTAAACATATCAGTTCCTTCTCCACCAGAAAGAATATCAGAACCTGAACCACCAGATATAAAATCACTACCAAGTTCTCCATCTATTTGATCATCTCCATCGCTACCATATAGTACATCATTACCTTCATTACCATTTACAGTATCATTATCTGCTCCAGCATATATAGTATCATTGCCTGTTAAACCATCAAGTATATCATTACCATTTTCACCATATATAGTATCATTATCTGCTCCACCATATATTATATCTTTAAGCTCACCACCATATATATAGTCATCTCCACTACCTGCATCCACAAGATTCAATCCTGCTCCTGTTGATATATAATCATCCCCATCATTTGCATATATATGGTCATCTCCATCACCACCATATATATAATCATCTCCATCTTCAGCTATAATAGTATCATTACCAGCATCTCCATAGAGATAATCATTACCAGCACCACCATATATAATATCATTTCCAACTTCACCATGAATAGAATCATTACCAGTATCTGCATAGATTTTATCATCTCCTGCATCTGCATATACTGTATCATCATCAGCACCAGTATATATTATATCGTTCCCCGTACCTGCATATATACTATCTATCCCCTGTGCAGATTTTATATAGTTATCACCATTTAATGTAGTAATCACATCATCACCAGCAAAAGTATATATATAGTTTTTGTCAGATGTTGATTTTATAATATCATCATTATCTGTTCCTTGAATAACAACATTAGTAGGGTCTAAAGAGAGTTTAAATGCATCTTGCATATCTTTTGCTGTTTCAACTGTTGAAGCATCTAATGTAACTATCTGCATTGAAGACTTTGCTAAATCTATATTATTCAATCCATTTTTAACAGCAAAATTAATCCCTACCTCTTTTTTATTTTCTAAAATTTGCTTATCTGCTAAACTTCCAGTATCTGATTTTACACCATTTACAACAGCTAAAAGCATAGAGTTTTTCGATATATGACCATTATCCAATTCACTAGTCCAATAATTTTTACCATCGATATCTGAGTTTCTGCTTAAAAGATTATTATATATTTTATCAACAAAATCCCCATTTGATAAATTTGAAGGATAATGTTGTGCAACTTCTGATGACTCAAACATAGATTTTGCAACATCCTCTATACTCCAACCTTGTTCTGTAATATTTGACAACCAATAGTTCAATCCATCTGCATCTGGAGCACGATTGAAAGTTGCTATATATATCTCAACAAGTTGATCTATTTGTGATTGTGTAGCTGACATAATTTTTCCTCATATTGGGCTTCTTGGATAGTGTTTTTAAAAACATAGTATAGCTTTTTTTCTGAAAAA
>JAMOQV010000021.1 GCA_027068615.1 Helicobacteraceae bacterium
CAACATCAAAACTTATAATAAGGATAACTTCAATGACTAAGTTACTTTCAATCGCATTAGCAAGTACAGTTGCATTTACATCTTTAAGTGCAAACGATGTATTAAAAGGTAGTGGAGCATCTTTTCCATATAGTGTATACCAAAAATGGATAAAAGCTTACAATAAAGAGACTGGTATAAAAGTTGACTACATCAAAAAAGGTTCTTCAAAGGGTATCAAAGATGCTAAAAAAAGAGCTGTTGATTTTGCAGGAACAGATAAACCTTTAAGCCCTAAAACTCTTAAGAAAAACTCACTTTATCAGTTTCCAGCAGTAGTTGGTGCTATCACTATGGGTTATAATTTTCCAAATGTGACTGATTTAAAATTGAGTCGTAAAGCTATCGTTGCTATTGCAGCTGGTAAAGTAAAATATTGGGATAATAAACTTATAACAGAAGCAAATAAAGATATAAAATTTCCTCATGAAAAATTAACTTTTGTTCACCGTGCAGATGGTAGTGGTACAACATATAACTTTACATACTATCTAAGTAAAGTTTCTAAGGGTTGGAGAAAAGCTTATGGTGCTAAAAAATCTCTTAATTGGCCAGGAAATCAACATATAGGTGGTAAAACTAACTCTGGTGTTGCAGCACTTTTACTTCAAACTAAATACACTGTTGGTTATATAGATTATGCAGATGCTAAAACAAATGGCATCAAAATGGCTACAGTTGAAAACAAAGCTGGTAACTACATCAAACCAACTTTAAAATCTTTTCAAATTGCAGCAGAAAAAGCTACACTTAACCCTAAAAAAGATTTTTATTCTATCATAGCTGACCCTAAAGGTGCTGATTCTTATCCAATGGTAGCTGCTACTTTTATCTTAGTTCCATCAGAAAAAACTGAGAAAAATAAAGAGGTAACTAAATTTTATGACTGGTGTTATAAAGATGGACAAGATATAGCTAAAAGTTTAGGTTTTGTTCCTTTACCAGATACTTTAACTAATAAAATTAGAACTTATTGGGAATCAAAAGGTATCAAATAGTTTTTAACCTCATAATGAGGTTAAAACTTTTACCCCTACAAATATAACTCCTAAAAAAGCTACAGAAGATACAAATACCAAAGCTGTTACAACTCTAGGATTACAATCATACAAAGAAGCAAGATTTACATTTGCAACAGCAAGTGGCATCAATAGTTCTATAAAAATTATCCCTTTTATCATAGAGTCTAGTTCTATATTGTGAAGAATTAAAAATGCAATGGTTGGCAATAGTATAAACTTAAAACTCAAAATCCAAATAACAAGAGTTTTATTTATCTCTTTAATCTTAGTTCCATAAAGGTATATACCAAACAAAAAGAGTTGCATAGTCATAGAAGCATAAGCACCCATCATCAAGGTATTTAAAACTATAGGTGATGGTTTGTACTCATATACACTAAGTGTTATGGCGATAATGGCTGCCCAAAGTATAGGAAGTTTTACGATGTTTAAAAGTGATGTTTTTGTATCGTAAGTTCCACGAGAATAAAAGTAAACCCCTATAGTGTAAACCACAAAAACATTTACAAGATTTATAACTGTAGTATAGGGTATAGAAGCTTCACCAAATATAGCTATATTTATAGGGATGCCAAGGTTTCCAGTATTTCCTATGATAGCTGATACGGTAGCTATAGAGTACTCTTTTTTAGACTCAAAAAGAAGTTTTGCACCCATAGCAGATATAACAACTACAACAGCTACAATCCCTAAGTATATAGATGGTGCAAAAAGAAGTGTTATATTAACAGGGTGTAGTAAAAGTCCCCAAAAAGTTAAAAAAACTTGTAAAAAGTAAACATTTATAAGTGTTATAGTTTTATCATCTATCTGTTGTTTAAAGCTCATCTTTGCTATAAAGCCCATAACTATAAATATATATACACTGATGATTGAGAAGATTATTGAGTTCATAAATTATATATAGGCTTCTTTTCTATGTTTTATATTTACAACTATGATTTTATCATCAACTATATCAAATAATACTCTATAATCTCCAATTCTAAATCTTTGTGGAGGATAATAATCTTTTAGTTTTTTAA
>JAMOQV010000022.1 GCA_027068615.1 Helicobacteraceae bacterium
TAGCTAGTTGCATTATAAAAAAAGGTGAACTTTTAAGTGAAGAAAATTTAGCTATAAAAAGACCTGCAAATGGTATAAGCCCTATGAAGTGGGATGAAGTTATAGGAACTTATGCTAAAAAAGATTATAATATAGATGAATTGATATAAAAGGATAAAGATTATGGAGATTACTAAGTTTGAAAGTTTAGAAAGCAAGTTGGTAGAAATTAAAGGTGATTTAGTTTTAGTAGATAAAGATGTAGCTGAACTGTATGGTATAGAACCTAAAAGATTAAGAGAGCAATTAAAAAGAAATATAGAAAAATTTCCAAAAGATTATGCTTATCAACTTAGTGATGAAGTATTTGATATGATGGTGTCGCATAATGCGACCCCTTCAAAAAAATATTATGGAGGCAGTAATCCTTGGGTATTTACTGAAAAAGGTCTATATATGGTTGCTACAATTTTAAAGAGTAAAAATGCACTTGAAGCTACTTTTACAATTATAGAAACTTTTGCTAAAGTAAAAGAACTATCAAGAAATATAAACAACATTATGAAAACAACCGATGAAAATACACAACAAGATTTAGCACAAAAATCAAATAAAATTTTAGAAGAGATTATAGATATAAGTGATGATATTTTAGATGATGGGGAAGATGGGGAGATTATAGAAACACAAACAAAGTTTGAATTTAATCTTGGTTTTGCTAAAGTTAGTCGTAGTGTAAAAAAAGTTAAAAAATGAAACGAAAGATATGTGTAGTAACTGGAACTCGTGCAGAGTATGGACTTTTGTATTGGTTGATGAAAGAGATACAAAAAGATGATGATTTAGAGTTACAACTTATCGTAACTGGGATGCATCTTAGTCCTGAATTTGGCTTAACTTATAAAACAATTCAAAAAGAGTTTAAGATAGATAAAAAGATAGAGATGCTGTTATCTTCAGATACCTCTGTTGGTATAAATAAATCTATGGGATTAGCTCAAATCTCTTTTGCAGATGCTTATGATAAACTAAAACCAGATATTTTAGTAGTTTTAGGAGATAGATATGAGATATTTTCAGCTGTAAGCTCGGCTATGATAGCAAGAATCCCTATCGCTCATCTTCATGGTGGAGAAACAACTGAGGGTGCATTTGATGAATCTATAAGACACTCTATAACAAAGATGAGTCATCTTCATTTTACTGCCACAGATGAGTATAAAAACAGAGTTATACACTTAGGTGAACATCCAAGTAGAGTTTTTAATGTTGGTGGTATGGGGATAGAAAATATAAAAAGACTAAAACTACTTTCAAAAAAAGAGTTTGAAAAATCGATAAATTTTAAACTAAATAAAAAAAATATCTTAGTTACATTTCACCCAGTTACACTAGAGACTAAAACAGCTTCAAAACAGTTTCAAAACCTACTAAAAGCGATAGATACTCTAAAAGATACAAATATAATCTTTACAAAAGCAAACAGCGATACAGATGGAAGAGTTATAAACCAAATGATAGATGATTATGTAGCTAAAAATCAAGATAAATCTATATCTTTTACATCTATGGGGCAACTAAGATACCTTAGTGCATTACAGTTTATGGATGCCGTGGTAGGAAATAGTTCTAGTGGATTGGCAGAAGCACCATCATTTAAGATAGCTACTATAAATATAGGAGATAGACAAAAAGGTCGCATCAAAGCTAAAAGTGTTATAGATACAAAAACATCAAAAAAAGAGATTATAAAAGCATTTGATAAAGTTTACTCTGATGAGTTTCAAACTAGTCTAAAAAAAGTTAAAAACCCTTATGGTGATGGTTGTGCTAGTAAAGAGATAATAACTGTTTTAAAAAATGTCGATTTAAAAGATATACTTAAAAAATCATTTTATGATATAGGAATAGATTATGAAAAATTATAAAAATATACTTTTACAACCAAATTCAACTATAAAAGAAGCTTTATATATCAT
>JAMOQV010000023.1 GCA_027068615.1 Helicobacteraceae bacterium
TAAGAGGTATGGCAAAACCAAATGAATGTACGATATTTGGCACAGCTTGTAAACCAAATAGCCCGATGGGTAGTTGTATGGTAAGTAGTGAGGGAGCTTGTTCGGCTTACTATAAGTATGGGAATATGTTATAATTTATCTTATTTTTATGAGAGGAAGTATAACTAAAGATGAGAACTAAGATTAAAAAAGCATATTGGAAATCTAAAATATTTAAAGATTCTAAATATAGTGATATAGTTACAACTATATTTTATCAATCCAAAGATGCTTTTATAGATACTGATAGTAAATTTTTATTTGAGATGATTTGTTTTCATTTTTTTAAAAAATATCCGAAAACTACCATTAAACTAAAGTTAAAAGGTAGTTATGGTGTGATGTATCCTGAAGCTTATAGAATTTATGTTTATAATAAAATTTATAAAAAACTTACAAAGAAAAAGGTAAGTAATGATATTTTTAAGATTAAAAAATCAAAAGAGTTGTTTTATAGGGTTAAATTAGAATTTTTTAGTTTGTCATATCAAAAAATGATATTGGAGATAATCAATATACTACAAATTGATTTTAAAAAAGAAAGTGATAGATTTCATAAAATACTTTTTAAGACAAAAAATAAAAAAGATTTTTATATAGAGTAAATCATAATTAAAATATGCTTGATTTAAAATAGTTTAGATAAAATAAAGTCAATTTAACACATAGAGAAAAAATGATAAAAAAAGAAAACTTTAAAAGTGTATTAGATGGTTTAGGTTTTTTACAAAATGCTAATGTATGGAGTAAAAAGTTTGATACTTTTCAAACAGAACTTAAAGTAGATTTTAAAAATGAAAAACTAATATATCCTGAAAAAGATGGTTTTATAGTAAATGAAAAACAAACTTGTAACTTTAAACAGTCTGAAAACTTTGTAGTTTTTGAGTGTGTACATAGACTTCTCTCTCAAGGGTATAAGCCAGAACATATAGAACTTGAGCCAAAGTGGCAAGTTGGACACGGTGCTAGTGGAGGAAGAGCAGATATACTTATAAAAGATAATGATAACAAAGCACTTCTTATTATAGAGTGTAAAACAGCAGGAGGGGAGTTTAGTAAAGCTTGGAACACTACACAAGTAAAACCCACACAACTTTTCTCGTATGTTCAGCAAGTAAGAACTACACAGTTTATAGCCCTTTATGCAAGTGATTTTATAGATGATAAAGTTATAGCAGACTATTACCTTATAAATGTAAAAGACAATGAAACACTTTTAAAAAACAATCCAAATCTTAAAAGCTATAAAGAAGCCTCAACAGTTGAAGAGATATATAAAGTTTGGGTAGAAACTTATAAAAAAGAGTATGCTACACAAGGACTTTTTGAAGATACTCAGGCTTATCATATAGGAAAAGATAAATACTCATTAAAAGATTTAAAAACTGTTTCAAGTAAAGATATACAAGGCAAATATCACGAATTTGCTACTATTATGCGACAGCATAATGTCTCAGGTCGTGAAAATGCTTTTGATAAACTTGTAAATCTTTTCTTATGTAAAGTTGTAGATGAGACAAATAACTCTGATGAGTTAAAATTTTACTATAAAGGTGTAGCTTATGATGACCCTTTTTCACTTCAAGATAGGCTTAATCACCTCTATAAAGTAGGTATGAAAAAGTTTTTAGGTGAAGATATAACTTACATAGAAAATAATGAGATAGATAAAGCCTTTAGTATTTTTAAAGATAATCCAAATGAAACAAAAAGACAAATAGATAACTTCTTTAAACAACTAAAATTTTTTACAAATAATGACTTTAGTTTTATAGATGTACATAATGAAGAGCTTTTTTACCAAAACTTTGAAGTTCTCTTAAAAGTGGTAAAGATGCTTCAAGATATTCGCCTTACTGGAAGTGGGGATAACCAGTTCTTAGGAGATATGTTTGAGGG
>JAMOQV010000024.1 GCA_027068615.1 Helicobacteraceae bacterium
TTTAATGCTTCATTATAAAAAGCAACACTAGGTTTTCCAACTACATCATAACTTACACTTGTAGCAAACTCTAGTAGTTTTAAAACTGCTCCAACCCCAGGGTATCTTTTGTTATTTTTAGCATATATAGATGTCTCATGCATCCCTACAAGTTTTGCACCACTAAGTAAAAAGTCTATCATCTGAGCATATTCATCTGATGTAAAATCCTCTTTTATAGCAACTAAAACTGTTTTAGGATTTGTATAATCAAGTGTATAACCCATAGTTTGTAGAGTATCTAAAAACTCTTTTGCTCCATAACCTGCGACTGCTTCTTTCTCGACCCTGCTATCAAGAAGCATCAAAGGGTCTATATACTTATCAAAGCCAAAGTTAAAGCCTAAAGATTTTAGATACTCATAAAAAACTTTTGATGCTTTTTTAGTGTTGTTTGTAACTACCATATATGGGATATTTTGTTTATTTAACTCTTTTATAAACTCTATACTTCCATCTATGGGAGTTTTATCTGCATCACTTATAAGTGTACCTTGAACATCTATAAAATACATATCTTAATCCAAAAACTCTTTCTCATTAGCGATAATATCTTCAAAAGTTTCCCTTTTTCTGATAAGTCTATCTTCGCCATCTTTTATAGCCACTTCTGCAACTCTTCCACGAGTGTTATAATTACTAGCCATTGTAAAACCATAAGCACCAGCACTATTTACTACTACCAAATCATTATGTTCAAGTATAGGAAGTTCACAATCTTTTGCTAAAAAGTCTCCACTTTCACAAACTGGTCCAACAATATCTGCTTTACTTTTTTCACTTTCACTATCTGTTATAACATCTATCTTATGGTAAGCTTTGTAAAGTGATGGGCGAAGCAAGTCATTCATAGCTCCATCAACTACAACAAATCTTTTTTCCCCATTTTTCTTCTCATAAAGAACTTTTGTTAAAAAGTAACCAGCATTTGCAGTTAAAAATCTACCTGGTTCACAGATAATCGTTATATCTAGTGCTGTTAAACAACCTAATATAGCTTGTGCATAATCATAAGGTTTTATCGTAGTTTCATCATCATACTTGATGCCAAGACCACCACCAATATCAAAAAACTTTAACTCTATATCTAACACTTCAAGTGAGCGAATCATATCTGCAACTATCTCAGCAGCCTCACGAATAGGGTCAAGTTCAGTAAGTTGAGAACCTATGTGAAAGTGGATACCAACAGGCTCAAGATAGCTAGAGTTTTTAGACCTAATATACATCCTTTTAGCACTCTCTATATCTACACCAAATTTGTTATCGTGTAATCCTGTTGAGATATAAGGGTGAGTTTTAGGGTCAATATTTGGATTTACTCTGATGCTTATGCGAGATGGTTTGTCTAACTCTTTTGCGATTAATTCAACACGACCAAGTTCTGCTTCGCTTTCTACATTGATATAAAGTATATCAGACTCTATCGCTTCACGAATCTCATCATCACTTTTACCAACACCAGAAAATATAATCTTATAAGGTGCAACACCAGCAAGTAAAGCACGGCGAACCTCACCGATAGAAACACAATCAGCTCCAGCACCAAGTTGTGCAAAATGTTTTATAACACTAAGGTTAGAGTTTGCTTTAACAGCATAAGCTAAAATCGATTTACGACCTTTAAATGCTTCTTTTAACTCTTGATACTGAGTTGCCATATAATCCAAATCATAAACATATAAAGGTGTTTTATATTTGTTAGCTAGTTCTTTAAAATCCATAGTAAAATATCCATATAATAATAAAATTTAGCTATTTTACCGAAAAAGTGCTTATAAATTTGTTATAAGCTTCTAAGCAGATATACGATAGTGTCTGTATTGCCTAAAAGCGATAAGCATCAGTATAACAATAGGTGCTAAAATACCAACTTCATTTGGTATTGTTTTATTATTTGCCAACTCTGTTAACATAAATAAAATTCCCCAAATTAATAGAGTAGATAAAATAGCTACAAAACTAAAAAATGAAACATTTAAAAATCTAACACTTATAGGTACAAAGAAAAATATAATTATAATTAAACTCGGTGCAAAAAATGGATAAATAAATATTTTATACAATGCACCCTCTATATTATTTGTTGAAAAATTTTGAGTATTTAGAAGTTTATATGCTTCTATAGCATCCATAATAGTAAAGTTTACTTTACCCTCATAAACTTGATCTATCATCTTTGGACGAAATCCATGAAGTATCTCTAAATCACTTTTATTTACTAGTTTGATACCAGTAGAATTAAATCCTATATCATCTGGTTTCAACAATATATCAGCATCTTTTATATGCCAATTATTATCTTTATATATTGCACTTTTAGCTACTAAGACCTCTTTTAATGTCCCATCTTTTATATTAAATACCCTTATACCCTCTGCTTTTTTTTGAATAGGAAGAAGTTTTGAAAAGTATATAAATTGTTTTTCAAAAGTAAAAAATAAATCTTTTGTAGGACTTAGATATTCTGCATTATTACGGATATTTTTTGAAAACTCACCAGCTCTTGCAAAAGATGGACTTAGATGAAGAGATATAAATAATAATATAATGACAGAAGAAACAAATACAAAAGGCTTCAATATATCGACTCTTGAATACCCTAGAGAGTAAAAAGAGACAAGTGCATTTGACTTTATAAGAAAAAGTTTAGTAGATATCATACCAAATACTAAAGATATAGGAAGAAGCATATCTATAGCAAAAAAGGATTTATAAACCATATAGATTAAAAGTAAGTTAGCAGATGAACTTAACTTATCTGCATTTTCCATATAATCTAGCCCAAGCATAAAAAAAACAAGTGCAGAAAGTATGATGATAAAATACTTTAAAAAATGTAAAGATATATATCGGTATGCTAACAAATCAAACCTTTTTATACTGAGATTTTTTTCACACTAAAACGGGATTTAACCTCATCTAAAGGGTTTTGCAATAAAAAATCTACTGCTTTAACAGTATCATCTATCCACTTATCTAAATGTTTTTGCTCTTCAGAAGTAAAATCACTCAAAACATAAGAAGCAACTTCGCCTTTGTTTTGTGGTTTTGAGATGCCCATTCTAACTCGTATATACTCACGAGATATTTTCTCATCTATAGACTTTAGACCATTATGACCACCATGCCCTCCACCTTTTTTAAACTTTAAAGCGCCAAAAGGTAAGTCTAAATCATCATGTATTACAACAACATCTTCTATCTTATAAAAGTTTTTAACTTTACCAACAGATACACCTGAAAGATTCATAAAAGTAAGTGGTTTCAATAAAAAATGATTTTTAAACTTGTAGAGGTCTCCATCAAAAGATGATGAAACTTTAGTAGCATTGTAGAATTTTATAAGCTCATCTATAACCATAAAGCCTATGTTATGACGAGTTTTTTCATAGTTCGGGCCAGGGTTTCCTAGTCCGACTATAAGCATATTATTTAGCCTTGATAACACTTACTACTGCAACACGGTCAGCATCAGTATATGTAGCATTTTCAAAAGTTGGTAAATCACGAATCATGATAGAATCTCCAACATCTAAATCAGCAACATTAACTTCAACAGTTTGTGGAAGGTTTTCATAAGTAGATTTCATTCTTAAACGAGGTTTTACTAGATTTAAAAGACCTTTGTTTTTAAGACCTATTGGAGTTCCAACTGGAGTTACAGGAACTGTATAATGAGTTACAACACCTGGTTGTGCTACCATTAAATCAACATGTAAAAGCTCACCAGTAACAGCTTGAGACTCATAAGACTGAACTACAACATTCATCTCTTTGCCACCAACTTTAACTGGGAATGCAATATTCTCTTTTTTACGAACAGCACGAATATACTCATTTGCTTTAAATGCAGCAGAAATATTTTCTAAACCTTTACCATAAATGTTCGCTATTAGATAACCATCTCGGCGAAGAGCTTTTGTGCTCTGTTTGCCAGTACTCTCTCTAACTATACCTTCTAACATGTTTGTTCCTTAATAAAAAATGTTTGAAATTTTAGCAAAAATAAACTTTAATCTTACTTTAAGTCAAAGATATCATCATCATTTTCATCAATCTTTGGAATATTTTCAACAGAATCACTCTCACCTGCTGCTCCACTAGATAGACCTTCCATTCTTAGTTTCATATCTGATGGACTTGTAGCATTTTCAAGTGCTGTATCTTCTGAGATGATGCCATCTGAAAAAAGGTCATATAATGATTGGTCAAAACTTTGAGATTTGTATATAGATTTACCATTTTCTATAGCATCTTTTATCTCAGAATCTCTATTTTCCATTATCAGTTTTTCTATGGTTGAAGTTCTAACTAAAACCTCCATAGCAGCCCGTCTTTTGCCATCTACTGTTTTTACAAGTCTTTGAGAAATAATCCCTTGAATAGAACTAGCAAGAGATAATCTTACACGATTTTGCTCCTCCGTTGGAAAAGTTGAGATGATACGGTTTATCGTCTCTTTTGCATCTATGGTGTGAAGAGTTGAAAAAACCAAGTGTCCAGTATCTGCAGCATGAAGGGCTAAGTTTATAGTCTCTATATCTCTCATCTCACCAACAAGTATGATATCTGGGTCTTCACGAAGTGCTGATTTTAGTGCATTTGCAAAAGAGAGAGTATCTTGTCCAACTGAGCGTTGATTTATGATGCATTCGTTATCTTTATGAACAAACTCTATGGGGTCTTCTATGGTAATGATATGTTTTTTTCTTGTTTTGTTTATCTCATTTATCATAGCTGCTAGTGTTGTTGACTTACCACTACCAGTTACTCCAGTTACTAAAACTATACCCCTTTCTTTTTCAACCATATCGTTTATAACTTCTGGCAATTTTAAACTCTCAAGATTTGGAATCTCTAGTGGTATCACACGAAAAACAGCAGATATACCATTCATCTGATAAAATATATTTACACGAAACCTCATCTTATCATCAAAAGGATAAACCAAGTCTAACTCTTTTTTCTCCAAAAACTCATCATATCTATCCCCTAAAAGAGCTTTAGCAAAACCATCTGCTTGTTCTTCTGTAAATATATCTTTACCAAGTTTTTGTATATTACCTTGTATCCTTGCCCTAAAAACTGAACCAGCCTTTATATGCAAATCACTCCCACCTTTTTTAACCATATGTGCAAGATATGCTCTTACTTTTTTTAATTCATCTGTTGG
>JAMOQV010000025.1 GCA_027068615.1 Helicobacteraceae bacterium
CTCCCTTATACTTTTTCCACCATATAACCCATACCACGAACATTTGAGATTATATCTTCTTGTAGAGATTTTTTAAGTCTATTTATCTCGGCTCTTATTGTAGCATTATCTATGATTTGGTCATCCCATACATAGATTCTAAAGTGTTCAAAATCAACTACTCTTCCACGATTTCTTGCTAGTAAGTCAATGATTTGAGATTGTCTTTTAGTAAGGACTTGAACTTCGTTGTTAAAAAGTAACACTGAGTCTTCTTGGTTGTATGAGTAGTTTTTAGATAACCTAAGATGTACTTGTGGTACTTCTGTTGATATTTTTATATTGTTTATACGAAGTGCTAACTCTTTTAGATGAAATGGCTTTTTCAAGTAGTCATTACAACCCAAATCATAAGCTCTCGATATATCTTCTATATCTACTAATGCACTTATATAGATAGCAGGGGTATGGATTTTTAACTGATGAATCTTTTCCAAAAAACTAAGACCATCAATACCTGGGACATTTATATCTAAGATGAGTAAATCATAACTATTTTCTTTTATAGCTTTTAGTGCATCAAGTCCATCAACAAAACTCTCTACTATATGACCTAACTCCTCTAAGTACTCACTTATAGATTCATTTAACATAACCTCATCTTCAAGCAACAATATTTTCATACCTACTCCCCCATCATTTTAAACATATACGTAAAAACTGTTTTATTTTTATCAGAACTTACAGATATGCTTACATTTTCTTCATCACAAATATTACGAACCATTTGTAAACCTAAACCAAAACCATCCCCATCTTTTTCCTCTCTATAAAAACCATCAAAAACTTTATCTATATCTTTTATAGCTTTTGATTTACTAGATATACAAAACCTAACATTTGAACCAACTTGTTTTATATCTACATCTATCACTTCATCTGCTAGTGTGTATTTTATAGCATTTGTTATATTGTTATCTACTATCCGTTGAAGTTTTGTTTCATTGAAAAATACATAAATCTCTTTAGTTGGTTTTACATAGCTAAACTCAACTTTTGACATCTGAGCTACATCTGAAAAAAACTCTATCCTAGTATCTATATATTTTCCAATATTTATAGCCACCTTAGGGTACTCAACCTGCTCTTTTTTTACAAGATAACTCAAATCATCATATATATTAAAAATATTTTTTACAGCAGCTTCTATTTTAAGTAGTTGTCTATCTTTTTTGTTTTTCATGGTATATAGTTCTATAGATGTAAGTATAACACTTAGTGGAGTATTTGTTTCATGCACAGTATAACGCAAAAACTGTCTTTGAGATGCTAGAAGTTTATCTAATGATTGTGTTTTTAGGTGTACTCTATTTTCTAGGTCTTTATTTAAATCTTGTAGTTCAAGCTTTTGGTCATTTATAGTTTCAACCATCTTATTTGCATAGGTAGCTAAAAGTTTAAAATCTTCAAAAAACATCATATCTGGGTTCAAACTCTCTTTACCTTTAGATGCTTTTTCAAAAAACTTCATAAATGATTCTGTATCATCTTGTAAAAGTATCCCAAGTATCTTATAAAACCCCATAGATATAGCAAAAATGATAAATGACAAAGTAACTATAGCTAAGATAGTTTTTATCAAGATAGATTTTAACTTCTCTTCAACTTGTACTCTGTCTAATAACTCTGTTTTTGGGTATTCAAAACTCTGTTGCATCGCACCCTCATAATCATAATACATCTCATCAACAAGTAAAACAACAAAAATCAAACTTACTAAAAATATAGCTATTACAGTTAAGATATTTGCTTGTTTTATTGTTATTTTTTTAAATATATTTGTTTTCATTAATTGCAATTATAGTACAATTTCAAAATTTTAAAAATAAGGTATAAAATGTTTGGAAGAACTGAATTAAAAGAATACAACTTAAGTGCTGATGAATTAGCAA